>CAMEWZ010000001.1 GCA_945946745.1 uncultured Clostridia bacterium
CGCACGAAAGGCTTGAAAGCCTTGGCTTTCAAGGCGTTTTGCGTTGTTCAGTACGTATTATCTAATCACAACGTGGGAGAAACGGCATTGGCGGCGCGGAGAATTTGCTGGATATCCTCGTCCGTGTGGGCGTCGCACAGGAACATGGCCTCGAACTGGCTGGGGGCGGCGTAAATGCCCTGGGCCAGCAAGCCGTTGTACCAGCGGCTGAACCGTTTCCGGTGGGAACAACGGGCTTGGTCATAGCCCGAGACAGGCGAATCGGTAAAGAATATCGTCAGCAAAGAGCCAACTCGGTTGACCTGGGCGGGAACACCGGACAGAGCCTGCTCCAGTCCTGCCTGCAAGGCTGCGCCCTTGCGCTCCAGATTTTCGTAGATTTTCGGCGTGGTGCTGAGAATTTCCAGCTGCGCAAGGCCCGCGGCCATGGCCACCGGGTTGCCGGATAGGGTGCCTGCCTGGTACACCGGGCCGAGGGGAGCCACCAGCTCCATCAGCTTCCGGCTGCCGCCGTAGGCTCCCACGGGCATACCACCGCCGATGATCTTGCCATAGGTCACCAAATCCGCCCGGACGCCGAAATATTCCTGTGCGCCCCCGGGGGCCAGGCGGAAGCCGGTGATGACCTCGTCGAAAATCAGCAGACTGCCGTGACGGTCGCACAGCTGCCGCAAGCCCTGCAAAAAGCCGGGCTGGGGCGGCACCACGCCCATGTTGGCGGCCACCGGTTCCACGATAATGGCGGCTACCTGGCCGGGATTGGCCAGCAGCAATTCTTCCACGCTGGCTAAGTCGTTATAAGAGGCGGTGAGAATGTCTCCGGCGATGTCGGCGGGGACGCCCGCAGAATCCGGCGCGCCGCCGGTGAGGGCGCCGGAGCCGGCCTTGACCAGCATGGCGTCGCAGTGACCGTGATAGCAGCCCGCGAATTTCATGATCTTACTTCTGCCGGTAGCGCCCCGGGCCAGCCGAAGGGCGGACATCACGGCTTCTGTACCGGAGTTGACCATGCGCACCATTTCGATGCCGGTCATCCGGCACACCAGCCGGGCCATCTCCACCTCCGCCGCTGTGGGGGCGCCGAAGCTTAAGCCCTTTTTCATTGCCGTCTGCACTGCCTGCTCCACTGCCGCGTGGCAGTGTCCCAGGATCAGCGGCCCCCAGGAGCCGATGAGGTCAATGTATTCCTTGCCGTCCACGTCCCAGACATGGCTGCCCAGGCCCCGATCCAGAAACCGGGGATAGGTGCCCACCGCCTGGCAGGCCCGCACCGGGGAGTTTACCCCGCCGGGGAGGTATTGCTGGGCCTGGGCAAAAAGCTGTTCCGACGTTGTCATTAGCCCAGATCTCCTTTCTGCATGGCCCGGGCCAGTTCCTTGGCGAAATAGGTGATGAGAATATCCGCTCCAGCCCGATAGATGGACAGGGCGCTTTCACACATGACCCGATACTCGTCGATCAGTCCGGCCTTGCCAGCCGCTTTGATCATGGCGTATTCCCCGCTGACGGAATAGGCAGCCAGGGGCAGGTCGAAGCGGTCGGCGCACTCCCGGATGATATCCAGATAGCTCAGTGCGGGCTTGACCATGAGAATGTCCGCTCCCTCCTGGACATCCAGGGCGCACTCCTTCATCGCTTCCTTCCGGTTGTGGGGATCCATCTGGTAGCCCCGGCGGTCGCCAAAGGCGGGGGCGGAACCGGCGGCGTCCCGGAAGGGGCCGTAGAAGGCAGAGGCGTACTTGGCGGAATAGGACATAATGGGGGTGTTTTCGTAGCCGTTTTCGTCCAGGGTTTTCCGGATGGCGGCCACCCGGCCATCCATCATATCCGAGGGGGCCACCATATCCGCGCCTGCCTGGACATGGGACAGGGCGGTTTTGCACAGAACCTCCAAAGTTTTGTCGTTGTCCACGGTATGACCCTGGAGAATGCCGCAGTGGCCGTGGTCGGTGTACTCACACATGCACACATCGGTGATCACATAGCACTCGGGATAAGCGGCCTTGATGGCCCGGATGCCCTGCTGGACAACGCCGTTGGCATCCCAGGCGGAGGAGCCGCACGCGTCCTTGTGGGCGGGAATGCCAAAGAGCAGCACCCGGCGGACACCGGCGGCCATACAGGCGGCGATTTCCTCCCCAATCCGGTCGGGAGAGCAGCGCCACTGGCCCTCCAGAGAGGGGATGGGTTCCCGGATATGCTCCCCCTCGATCAGAAACAGGGGATACACCAGACTGTCGGGGGATACCCGGGTCTCCCGCACCATCCGGCGCAGATTGTCACAGGTACGCAGCCTGCGGGGGCGGTTTACAAGTTCCATTTTCTTACGCTCCTTTGACGCATTCTATCAGAGATTCCACTGTGGCCTCCCGGGCGATGGTGACGGGAATGCCGTATTTTTCCGCCTCCCGGGCGGTCTGGGGGCCGATGCAGCAGCCCAGCACCCGGGAAAAGTCCTCACCGGGGAGACTTTCTACAAAGCCCCGGACGGTGGAGGCGCTGGTGAAGGTCACCAGCAGCGGCTGGCGCAGCAGCGCCCGGATGGCGTCGCTGTTGGGGGCGGTATAGACCGTATCGTACAGCGCCACGTCCCGGAAGGGAATGCCCTCCCGGTGGAACAGCGCCGGCAGGGCGTCGCTGCCCTGGCTGGCCCGGCACAGCAGCACCGGCCCCGGAATCCGAGCCAGGGCCTGGGCCAGATGCTCAGAGTCGTAGATTTCCGGCACCACATCCGCCCGCAGACCGAAGGGCGTTAAAGCGGCGGCGGTTTTCGGGCCGATGGCCGCTAGGGTCATCCCCGCCATCGCCCGGGCATCCAGCCCCAGGGCGAACAGCCGCCGGAAGAACAGCTCCGGCCCGGCGGGGCTGGTGAACACCAGACAGCGGTATTGGGAAAGGCCGTGGATGGCCTCGTCCAGGGCGGGGTTGTCCTCCCGGGGCACCGTACGGATGCAGGGGTAGGGGAGGACGGTTCCTCCCAGCGCCCGGAGCTTTTCACATAGGGTGCCGCTGCGGTCGGCGGGACGGGTGACCACAATGGTTTTGCCCTTGAGGGGGAGACGGTCGAACCAATCGAAGGAATCCGACAGACCGCACACCGCCCCGACGACAATCACAGCGGGGCTTTCCACCCGGGCAGCCTCCGCCGCTTGGGGTAGGTTTTTTAGGGTGGAGATCACCTTCAGCTGCCGGGGCAGGGTGCCCCGTTCGATCACGGCGGCAGGGGTTTCGGGGGCCATGCCCGCTGTCTGCAATCCATGGCAGATCAGCGGCAGGGTGCTCACTCCCATGAGAAACACCAGCGTCCCTCCGGCGCGGCACAGCGCTTCAAAATCGATGCGCAGCGGCGCGCCTGCCCGGGCGTGGCCGGTGATGATGTGGACGCTGGAGCAGTAGTCCCGATGGGTTACGGGAATCCCGGCGTAGGCGGGCACCGCCAGAGCCGAGGTCACCCCCGGCACCACCTGGAAGGGCACGCCGTTTTGGGCCAGCAGCTCCAATTCCTCCCCGCCCCGGCCAAAGAGGAAGGGGTCGCCGCCTTTGAGGCGCACCACCCGTTTTCCGGCCAGGGCGTTTTCCAGAAGGATGCGGTTGATCTGCTCCTGGGGGACGATGTGGCGGCTGGCCTGCTTGCCCACGTCGATTTTTTCCGCGTTTTCGGGAATCAGAGCCAGAATTTCCGGCCCTACCAGCCGGTCGTAGACCACTACCTGGGCTTGCACCAGAGCCTCCCGGCCCTTTTGGGTCAGAAGCCCCGGGTCGCCGGGGCCTGCTCCGACCAGAATCACATTGCCATTATGTTCCATGGGATAATTCCTCCGCCAGTGCCCGGCCCAGTGCCTCGGCATCGGCACGGCCGCCGGTGATGCTGCCCTTGCGGGTCAGGGTCTCATCCGGGCTGACATACAGCCCGGTCAATGTCAATTCTTCTCCTGCCGTCTCGGCGTAGGCCGCCACTGGAGAGGTGCAGCCGCCGCCCAAGGCCCGGACGAAGGCTCGCTCCGCCAGCGCGCAGCAGGCGGCATCCTCGTCGTGCACCAGGGCCAGACATCCGGTGTCCGTGCCCAGTCGGGTCTGCACCGCCAGAATGCCCTGGCCCGCTGCGGGGAGCAGCTCCTCCGGAGAGAAATAACGGCTGATCCGGTTTTCCAAGCCCAGCCGCTTCAGCCCGGCTGCCGCCAGCACCAGGGCGGAAAATTCCCCCCGATCCAGCTTGGCCAGCCGGGTCTGTACGTTGCCCCGGACGGGGGCAGTCTCCATCCCGGGAAACAGGGCTTGCAGCTGCAATTGCCGCCGCCGGGAGGCGCAGCCGATGGGCTTTCCCGGCGTCCATTCCCGGACGCCCTCCGGCAGCACCAGCACGTCCCGGGGATCCTCCCGCCGGGACAATGCCGCGATGGGCAGCTCCGGAGGCAGTTCCATGGGCATATCCTTTAGGGAGTGGACGGTAAAATCCACTTTTTTCTCCCGGAGAGCCTGATCCAGTTCCCGGACGAACAGACCTTTGCCGCCGATCTGCTCCAGGGTTCTGTCCAGGATCTTGTCTCCGGTGGTTTTCATGGTGACGAGGGCGATGTCCGCCTCCGGCCGAGCGGCGCGGATGCCCTCCATTATGAGTTCGCTTTGAATCATGGCCAGCCGGCTGTCCCGGCTTCCGATGCGGATGGTCATGGCAGTTCCTCCAATACATGGCGAATGGCCTTCGCCGCCCGGGCGGTTTTGTGGTGATCCTTTCCGGTGGACACCACCCCCGCGATGAGATCCCCTCCGGTGCAGACCGCGGGGAAGTAAAAGCTGCATTCGGCCTCGCAGTCCGCCACGGACACGGGGATGCCCAGTGCCTGGGCATCCAGCCCCACCTGGCGGTTGACCTGCCGGTCGCTGGTGGCGGCGATGGCGAGGTACGCCCCTTCCAGGTCGCCGTGGCGGTAGGGCCGTTTTTGCCAGGTCAGTCCTTCGCTGCTGCAGGACAGCTCCGGGGAAATCACCGTAATCCGGCAGCCAAACAGCCGCAGCGTCCCGATGCGTCGGGCAGCGATGGTGCCCCCGCCCACCAGTACCACCTTTTTTCCGCTTAAGTCTACGAACAGGGGGAACCGGGGCGGCCGCTGGGGCAGGGACTGCCGCCGCTGCCATTGGGTGAATTTATCCAGCTCCTCCCGGACGATTTCCTCCATGGCGGCGATTTCCCCGGGAGCGCCGGGGCCTTCCAGACCCAGCGCGTCCATGTCGTAAACGGGCACAGTCCCGGCGCAGGCCGGGTCGATATCCCGGGGCACCGCCAAATCCACAGCCACCCTGGGCGGGTGGGAGAGGGTTTCCAGCTGGGCAGCCGTCAAGGTATAGTGGGGGCTGGCGGTGGCGCTGACCAGGGCATCCATCCCATCCAGCGCGGTCAGCCGGTCTTCGTAGGCCACGGGGGTGCAGCCTGGGGGGAGGGGAGCCTGTCCGTGGCGGTAGGCCCGCAGGGTAACCCAAACCGCCGCGCCGGACTGGCGCAGCACGGACGCGGCCAGCTGCCCCATCTGGCCGTTTCCAATTACCAGAATTCTCCGGTTTTCCAGGGTTCCCAGTTCCCGGGTCAAGATGTTCTGGCACCGGCTGCCGATGGAGGGGGCGTCCCGGGTGAGGGTGACCTCCGATCTGGCCCGCTTTCCAGCGGTGACGGCGGTGCGGAACAGGGCGGACAGGGTAGCGTCCGCAGTTTGCGCCTGCTGGGCCAGTTCCATGGCCCGGCGCACCTGGGTGATGATCTGGGCTTCTCCCAGAATCTGGGAGCGAAGCCCGCAGGCAACCTCCAGCAAATGCCGGGCGGCGTCCGGGCCGCAGCGGGTGGTGAAGCAGCCGTCCATAGGTGCTTCCGCCACCCCCGCCCCCTGGCACAGCAGCCGCCAGGGGGTTTCCGGGGAACCGGTGAGGTACAGCTCCGTCCGGTTGCAGGTGGACAGCAGCACACAGCCCTCCACCCCCGGCTGACAGCGCAGCCAGGCCAGCAGGGAACGCACCTGGTCGGGGGAACAGGCCAGCTTTTCCCGGATATCCAGGGCGGCGTGGCGGTAGTCCAGACCGGACATAACAAGGTTCATAGCGTGTCTCCTTCAGAAAGGGGGATTCCATCCCAGTTCCGGGTTTTGCTTGCAATTGCGCCGGGAGTGTGGTATGCTAGAAAAAACAGACAGAATAAGGAGGGGCCGTCATGGATGTTCATGAATCCGGCGAAATGTATCTGGAGGCCATACTGGTATTGTCCAAGCGCAGCGGCTTTGTCCGGGCCGTTGATGTGGGGGAGTACCTGGGGTATTCCAAGCCCAGTGTGTCCCGGGCCATGGGCATTCTGCGCAAGGGCGGGTATATCCAGACGGACAAGGACGGCGCCATCCAATTGACGGACACGGGCCGGGCCTACGCGGAGAAGATTTACGAGCGCCATACCCTGCTGTCCCGGGTGCTGATGCAGCTGGGGGTACAGGAGGCGGTGGCCGTGGCGGATGCCTGCAAGATAGAGCACGCCATCTCCGACGAATCATTCCAGGCCATTAAGCGCCATTGCGGGAAAGCGTGACCCGATTTCTTCCCGGCAGGGAATGGGCGGCGTAGTACGCCGCCCGGTTTTTATACATCCAGCAGTTTTTCAATTTCCGCCTTGGGCCGGTAGCCGATCAGCTTGTCCATCACCTGGCCGTTTTGCAGCAGCACCAGGGTGGGGATGCTGGTGATGCTGAATTGCATGGCAAGCTCCAGTTCCTCGTCCACATTGACCTTGCCCACCAGAACGTCCTCCCGCTCCTGGGCAATTTCCGCCACAATGGGCGCCACCATCCGGCAGGGGCCGCACCAGGTGGCCCAGAAATCCAGCAGCACCGGCTTGTCGCTGTGCATCACCAGCGTGTCAAAATTATTCTTTGTAATGGTGATCTCAGACATGAAATCCACTCCTTTGCATGATGTTCTACGCTTTAGTATATCCTAAATCCCCTTGGGATGCAATAGGCAATTCGGCGATGATTTGACATTTGGGGCCGGGTCTGATATGATGCGAAAAAGGAAACAAGGAGGATGTTTATGGGTTGCAATGGAAACTGCGGCGGCTGCACCGGGTGCGCCCGGGAGCTGGTGCTGACGGAGCCGGAGATCGGACTGCTGCGGGAACTGGGGCAAATTCCCTTCCTGCCGGTGGCCCGGCAGCTGGGGGACTTGACCCCGGTGTATCTGGAAGCCGGCGATCGGGAGCAAATGAGCCTGGTGCTGCAGGCGCTGGAAAAGAAGGGGCTGATTTCCCTGGATTATGATAAGCCGCTGGCAGGAATGGAGCGTGCCTACGCAGCCTACCCCATCCGGGGCAGCATGGCGCTGACGGAAAGGGGACAAAAGGTACTGGAACTGATGGAATATCAAGGCATCCAGCCGGAATAACGAAAAGAGGAACCGACCATGAGCATTGTAAAGAACGAACCGAAATACAAAAATGGCATCCTTCAAGCCATCCGCGCCCAGCTGGAGCACCGGGCCCACTGGCTGTACCTGCTGTGCGACGAGGCAGGCAAGCGGGGCCTGGCTTGGCGGGCCGTGGGGGAACCGGCCGTTCGCCGCTGCGGGCTGTCCCAGGGCGCGGAGCTGGTGAAAAAAGGAGGCACCGACAGCCTGAAGGGCCTGCGCAAGACCCTGTTTACCAAGCCCGCCCAGCTGGTTTTTGAGATGGACGTGCTGGAAAGCACCGATGACAAGCTGTCCATTGATTTCCACTACTGCCCCCTGGTGAAGGCCTGGCAGAAGGCCGGATGCACCGATGAACAGATCGCCACGCTGTGCGACATCGCCATGTGCGGCGACCACGGTATCGGCGAGTGTTACGGCGCGGTGCTGGATCTACCCAAGTGCATCGCCAAGGGCGACGAGGTCTGTTCCCTGCGGTATCACAAGTAAGCCTTTCTTGATGAAAGCGGAAGGAGCCGGGAAACCGGTTTCTTCCGTTTTTTCGGTTTGACAGTTGATTTCCCGGGCTGTATTCGCTATAATAAGTCATTACACGCGAAATGTGCGGAAAAACATTTTGGAATGGAAGAATGCAATGAATTTTCGGGAATACCGGGCAGGCGTCAGCCGGGGCCTGCCTGTGGGAATGGGCTATTTTTCGGTGAGCTTCGGCTTCGGGGCCATGGCGGTGAGCCAGGGGCTTCGGGCGCTGGACGCCACCTTGATCTCACTGACCAATCTGACCAGCGCGGGGCAGTTTGCGGGACTGACCGTCATCGTGGCGGCGGCGGGACTGTGGGAGCTGGTGCTGACGCAGCTGATTATCAACAGCCGCTACGCGCTGATGAGTCTGGCGCTGAGCCAGCGGATGGGACAGAAGATCGGCTTTTTGCCCCGGCTGCTCATCGCGTTTTTTAACACCGATGAAATTTTTGCCCTGGCTATGGCCCGTCAGGAACCGCTGACGGTGCCCTTTTTGCTGGGGCTGGGCACGCTGCCGATTTTGGGCTGGACAGGGGGCACCCTTTGCGGCGCCTTGGCCGGTTCGGTGCTGCCGGAGTCCATCCGGACGGCTCTGGGGGTGATGCTCTACGGCATGTTCATCGCCATCGTTGTGCCGCCCGCCAAGCGGGAACGGCGGATTTTGGCGGCAGTGGTACTGTCGTTGGTGCTGAGCAGCCTGTTCACCTGGGTGCCCGCGCTGGCGAAAATCTCTGCGGGCCTTGCCATCGTGATCTGCACCGTGGCGGCGGCTGCCGTCTGCGCGGCGCTGTTCCCTGTCAAAGAGGAAGAGGAGGCGGCGGTATGAGCATTTACGTCTACATTTTCGCCATGGCGCTGACCACTTACCTCATCCGGGTGCTGCCCATGACCATTTTCCGCAAGCCCATCAAAAGCCGCTTCCTGCGCTCGTTTTTATACTATGTGCCCTACTGCTGCCTGACGGCGATGACCTTCCCGGCGATTTTGAGCAGCACATCGTCGCTGCTCAGCGGCGCGGCGGCGCTGATCGTGGCGGTTATTTTGGCCTACCGGGGCAAGAGCTTGATCGTGGTGGCCCTGAGCAGCAGCGCGGCGGTGCTGCTGACCCAGTGGGCTTTGGCGCTGCTGGGTTAACAAAACCGCTTTTTAGGAACAATCTGGAAGAAATATTGTAAATAAACTGTGTATTTCCCTGGTTTGACTTGACTAACCGGGGAAATCCTGTTATAATCCCAACCGAAGAGGGAGTAGTCGGCGCGGAATGCGGGACTGGATCGACATGCTGGGGTAACCCCGGTTCAGCCTAAAATGACGAGACTTTTGCGGACCGGCTCAGTCTCTTCTTTCCAAGGCTTCTGTGCTGGTCAGAATTCTGATTGTGTACGGAGGTTGTTTTTTATGGGTTTTGTAGAATTGCTGCTGCTGGCGGTTGGGCTGAGTATGGACGCCTTCGCGGTGTCCGTGTGCAAGGGCCTGGCCATGAAGAAGGCAACCTTAAAAGCGGAGTTGACCTGCGGCGTCTGGTTCGGCGGCTTTCAGGCGCTGATGCCGGTGATCGGCTTCTTTTTGGGTGCCATGTTTGCCGGAGCCATCTCGTCCTTTGATCATTGGGTGGCCTTTTTCCTGCTGGCGGTCATCGGCATCAACATGCTGAAGGAGGCCCTGGAAAAGCAGGAGGAGAGCTGCGGTGGGGACTGCGGGTGCGCGGATCTGTCGGTGAAGACCATGTTCGTCATGGCGGTAGCCACCTCCATCGACGCTTTGGCCGTGGGCATTTCCCTGGCCATGGCGGGAGACGTGAACATTCTGACGGCGGCGGTGCTGATCGGCGTGTGCACCTGCGCCCTGTCCGCCGTCGGCGTGAAAATCGGCAATGTGTTCGGCAGCCGCTATGAAAAGCGGGCGCAGATCGCCGGCGGTGTCATTCTGATTCTGCTGGGCGTGAAGATTTTGCTGGAGCATTTGGGAGTGTTGGCATGATCCGTTCGGACAAGCGTATCCGGCTGTGCTGTGTGCTGCTGGTGTGCAATCTGGCCTTCATCTGGGGCAATTCCTTGATGCCCGGGGAGGTTTCCGGGGCCTTCAGCGACTGGGTGAAGGCGTTCCTGGAGCAGTTGATGCCCGGGGAGGACGATGGTCTGCCCGGGGGCGGGCTGCTGCGGAAAATGGCCCATTTCACGGAATTTGGCCTGCTGGGCATGTGCCTGGGCTGGCTGTTTGGTATGCTGCGGAAAAAGAAAACCTGGCCCATCGCCCTGGGCGTGGCCGCCGCCTGCGTGGACGAAACCATCCAGCGCTTCGTCCCCGGCCGGGTGTCCAGCTTGAAGGATGTGGCCATCGACAGCTGCGGCATGCTGACAGGTATGCTCCTGCTGTATTGCGGGCATATTTATTGTAAGCGAAGACGGACTAAGCATTTTTCGGAGGATATGTAAATGAAGAAACTGTTGTCGATTCTGTTGGTTCTGGCCATGGCGGTTTCCCTGTTCACCGCTTGCGGCGGTAAGAAGGCGGAGGAAACCACTGCTCCCGCGGTCAGCGTGGAGGGTACCATGGAGGAGCTGCTGAATCAAGTGATTGCCCAGCGGCCCGTGGAATTCATGGGCGGCGTGATCCCCATTGACCTGACCGATACCAGTGAGGACGGAGCCTGGGCGGTGAAAAGCTACACCGGCCTGGAGGACGCCGGCAAGCTGACCGAGGCCGCCGCCTATGAGCCGATGATTGGCTCCATTGCCTTCTCGATGGTGATGGTGCGGGTGGCTCCCGGCGAGGATGCCAAGGCCGTGGCTGAGGGCATGAAAGCGGGCGTTGACCCCCGGAAGTGGATCTGCGTGGAGGCGGACGACCTGCTGGTGGCAGGCCGGGGTGACGTGGTGATGCTCATTATGGTCAGCTCTGCCAACGAGATGACCGCCCAGTCCTTTGTGGACGCCTTCCAGAAGGTTGTGGGCGGCGAACTGGATTTTGTGTTGGAATAAACAAAAATGGCAGCGGCGGAAGTCGCTGCCATTTTTTCGGATGAGGTGGACGTATGGTCTTTTCAAGCATCCCCTTTTTGTACTACTTCCTGCCGGCTGTGCTGGCGGTGTATTTTCTAACGCCGAACCGGGGAAAAAACGCCGTGCTGCTGTTGGCCAGTCTGGTTTTTTACGGCTGGGGGGAGCCGCGGCTGCTGGGACTGATGGTGATCACCATTCTGGTTTTCTACCTGTGCGGCCTGGCCATCGGCCGGGCGGTTGGACTGGGGTGGAAGAAGCTCTGGCTGGGGCTGTCTGCCGCCGTTGGGCTGGGGCTGCTGGGGGTATTCAAGTACGCGGATTTTTTCATTGGCAGCGTCAGCGCCGTTACCGGGCTGAGTCTGCCCCTGCTGAAGCTGGCCCTGCCGGTGGGCATCAGCTTCTATACCTTCCAGTGCCTAAGCTATACGGTGGATGTCTACCGGGGCAGCGTGCCGCCTCAGAAAAACCTCATCCGCTTCGGTGCCTACGTGGCACTGTTTCCCCAGCTGATTGCGGGGCCGATTGTCCGCTATCGGGACATCGCCCGGGAGCTGGAAAGCCGCAGCCATAGCTGGGAGGACATTTCCCTGGGTCTGCGCCGCTTTCTGGTGGGGCTGGGAAAAAAGGTGATTCTGGCGGACAACTTCGCCCTGCTTATCAAGCTGTTCCGGGAAAGCAGCGAGCCGTCGCTGTTGTTTTACTGGATGTACGCGGTGGCCTTCAGCCTCAATATTTATTTTGATTTTTCCGGGTATTCCGACATGGCCATCGGCCTGGGGCGGATTTTTGGGTTCCATTTCCCGGAGAATTTCCAATACCCCTACCTGTCCAAAAGCGTTACGGAATTCTGGCGGCGCTGGCATATCAGTCTGGGCAGCTGGTTCCGGGATTATGTCTACATTCCCCTGGGGGGCAACCGGGTCAGCCGGGTTCGGTGGGTAGGCAACATCCTGGTGGTGTGGATGCTCACGGGACTGTGGCATGGGGCGGCCTGGAATTTTGTGCTGTGGGGACTTATGTTTGCAGTGCTGCTGCTGGCGGAAAAATGGATTCCGGGCTTGCAGCGGCTGCCGGACGCTCTGCGCCACGGCTATGTGCTGCTGGCGGTGCTGCTGAGCTTCGTGCTGTTTAACGCGGAGAGCGTAAACCAGGCGGGGCGGGACTTTGCCGGCCTGTTCGGGCTGGGAGGACTGCCGCTGATTACCCCGCCGACACTTTACTATCTAAAAAGCAATGCCCTGCTGTTTGCCCTTGGCGTGGCGGGGGCGACGCCGTTGGTGAAACATGGGGCGGCCCGTCTGGCAAATACCCGCTTTGGGCCGGTGCTGGAGGCACTAGTCATGGCGGGGCTGCTGCTGGTGTGTACGGCCTACCTGGTGGATGGCTCCTTTAGTCCCTTCCTGTATTTCCGGTTCTGAGGGGGGTGGAAATATGAAACGACATGTTTTGACCGTTCCGGTGCTGCTGCTCTGGGCGGCGCTGACGGCGGCGGCCTGGCTTTCTCCGGCAAAGGAACGCTCCCTGTCCGAGCGCCGTCCCCTGGCGCAGATGCCGTCCCTCAGCGTACAGGCCCTGGAAAACGGCAGTTTTATGAAGGATTTCGAAAAATACACGCTGGATCAGTTTCCCCTGCGGGAGGGGTTCCGGCGGCTCAAGGCGGTGTTTCACCTTGATTGCCTGGGCCAGAGGGACAACAACGGCATTTATCTCTCCCAGGGCTACGCCGCCAAGCAGGAATACCCCCGAAAGCCGCAGGCGGTGGCCCACGCCTTGAAGCGGTTTCAATGGATTTATGAGCATTATCTGACGGACAGCCGGGTATTTCTGGCGGCGGTGCCGGACAAGGGGTTCTATCTGGCGGCGGAATGCGGCCAGCTGACCATGGACTATGAAGCCCTGTTTGACCAGCTGCGCCAGGGCGCGCCCTGGGCGGCGTATGTGGATTTGACGGACACCCTGTCCATCGGGGACTACTACCGCACCGACACCCATTGGCGTCAAGAGAAGCTGCTGTCCACGGCGGACAGACTCTGCCAGGCGCTGGGGGTGGCGTCTCCCAAGCCGGAGGACTACACTTTGACCCCGGTGGAGCGGCCCTTCTATGGGGTCTACTATGGCCAGGCGGCCCTGCCCATGGAGCCGGAGACGCTGTATCTGCTGGAAAGCGACCTTCTGGCGGGGTGCAGGGT
This sequence comes from uncultured Clostridia bacterium, assembly GCA_945946745.1. Lineage (GTDB taxonomy): Bacteria > Bacillota > Clostridia > Oscillospirales > Oscillospiraceae > Faecousia. The sequence continues at coordinate 13,148 of CAMEWZ010000001.1, forward strand.
GTTCGACTACGAGACGGGAAAAACCGGGAACATTTACGATCTGAGCAAGCTGGACAGCCCGGATCTGTACGATGTGTACCTGTCCGGCGCCCGGGCGCTTCTGACCATCGAGAACCCCGCCGCCGATTCTGATCGGGAGCTGATTGTCTTCCGGGATTCCTTCGGCAGCTCTTTAGCGCCGCTGTTGGTGCAGGGGTATGCCCGGGTAACGCTGGTGGATATCCGCTACCTCCAGCCGGAGCTGCTGGGCCAACTGCTGGACTTCCACGGCCAGGACGTGCTGTTCCTGTATAGCACCCTGGTGCTGAACAGCGCCGGGGCGATTAAGTAGGAATAAACCGTGTAGAAAGAAACGAATCGCCACGCCGATGGATAGGCGTGGCGATGATATTTTTTGTATAAACAGATGTCAAATGTCAGCTTTCAACGGCTCCATCGGGGCATTGAGGCTGTATTTGGCGGCGTAGGCCTTGTATTCCTCTCCGAACTGCTCATTATCCAGCCGGGCGGAGCGGAGGGCCTCGTGGGTGTTCCAGTCGTGGCGGGCGGTGTCAATGACGCAGCCGGCGATGTTGGAGCAGTGGTCGCCCACCCGCTCCAGAGCGGTGAGCACGTCCGACCAGACAAAGCCGGTTTCGATGCCGCAGGCCCCCTGCTGCATGCGCAGAATGTGATGCAGCCGCAGCTTCTCCTTCAGATCGTCGATCACCTGCTCCAGCGGCTCTACCTTCCGGGCCTTTTCCAGATCGTTGGTGAGGAAGGACTGGAAGGACAGATCGATGATCTCCTCCACTGCCCGGATGAGCACCATCAGCTCCTGACGGGCGGCATCGGAAAGAGCCAGCTGCTTGTTTTCCAGCTCCTCGGCGGACTCCACCAGATTCAGCGCGTGGTCGCCGATGCGTTCAAAATCGTTCAGCGCCTTTAACAGCATGGCTGCCTCCGCACTGTCGGCGGTGCTGATCTTCAGCTCGCTGAGCCGCACCAGATAGGTGCCCAGAATGTCCTCGTAGTGGTCGGTGCGGTTTTCCTCCTCCCGGACGGACTTTGCCAGATCCGGGGAGTAGCGGAGGATGGAGGCGGCTCCGTCCCGCAGAGCCTGGGCGGCTACATCCGCCATCTCTCCGGTCAGAGCACGGCAGCGCTCCAGAGCAATGGAGGGGGTGGCGAACAGGCGCTCGTCCAGTTCGGCGTTGGCCTCGGGGGCGGCGGTGTCCGGCACCAGGCGGCATACCAGCTTCTCCAGCAGGTTGCCGGAGGGCAGCAACAGGGCGGTGCAGATCACGTTAAACACGGTGTGGCAGATGGCGATGCCGAAATGGGTGGCGCTTTCCCCCAAGATGGCGGGGTTAAACAACGCCCGTACCGCCAGGAACAGCACCAGGCAGACCAGGGTGCCAATGATGTTAAACAGCAGATGCACCAGCGCCGCCCGCTTGGCGTTTTTGGTGGCGCCCACCGAGGACAGCATGGCGGTGACGCAGGTGCCGATGTTCTGGCCCATGATGATGGGGACGGCCGCGGCATAGGTCACAGAGCCGGTGGAGGACAGAGCCTGCAAAATGCCCACCGAGGCGGAGGAGGACTGAATCACGGCGGTGAGCACTGCCCCAGCCAGTACGCCCAGCACCGGGTTGGTGAACAGCAGGAACAGCTGCTGGAAGGCGGGCACGTCCTTCAGCCCGGACACCGCGCCGGACATGGTCTCCATGCCGAACATCAGCGTGGCGAAGCCCAGCAGGATCAGTCCGGTATCCTTCTTCCGGCTGTCCTTCAGAAACATGTAGTCGATGATGCCGATGAGCGCCAGCACCGGGGTGAAGGAACTGGGCTTCAGCAGACGGATGAAGACATTGCTGCTTTCAATTCCCCCTAAGGACAGAATCCAGCTGGTGACGGTGGTGCCCACGTTGGCGCCCATGATGACATTGATGGCCTGGCCCAGGGTCAGCAGGCCGGAGTTGACGAAGCCAACCACCATCACGGTGGTGGCGGAGGAGGACTGAATCACCGCGGTGACCGCGAGGCCTGTGAGAAAGCCCAGCGTCCGGCTGGAGGTAAGCTTTCCCAGCAAGAGCCTGAGACCGGAGCCTGCCCGCCGCTCCAGCGCTTCCCCCATCACATTCATGCCGAATAGGAATAGACAAAGTCCGCCTATCATGGTCAGCAAATGGAAGATATCCATAGATTTCCGCCTTTCTGTGCGTAATTGATCTCCTCCATTTTACTGTCGAAAGGTCAAATCCATTATCAAAGAAATGTAAAATCTGTGTAAAGTCGTGGGTTAATAACATTTTAAGAAATCCCCCTCTTTCTTCTTAAAGGTTTTGGTGTTATAATACCTTCAGAAAAACAGAAAGAGGGGCTGCGGCTATGTATAACGTTCTGATCTGCGACGATCAGCCGGATATCGTCAACGCACTGAAGATTTATTTGACACCGGAAGGGTACCGCCTGTTCGAGGCTTACACTGGCAAGGAGGCCCTGGACATCGTCCAGCACAACGACATCCACTTGATTCTGCTGGATGTGATGATGCCTGTCATGGACGGCATCACCGCCACCGCCCGGATCCGGGAATTTTCCAACGCCCCGATTATTTTGCTTACCGCCAAGTCCGAAACCGAGGATAAGGTGCTGGGGCTGAATGTGGGGGCGGACGATTATATCACCAAGCCCTTCGTTCCCGTGGAGGTGCTGGCCCGGGTGCGTTCGCAGCTGCGGCGCTATGCCCATCTGGGCAGCTGCCCGGAGCCATCCTCCGGCAACATCACCATCGGCGGCATCACCCTGGATGACCGGACGAAATCCGTCACCGTGGAGGGGGAAACCGTGGCCTTGACCCCCACGGAATATGCCATACTGCATTTGCTGATGGCGAATCCCGGCAAGGTGTTCTCCACCAAGGTGCTCTATGAGTCCGTCTGGCAGGAGGCAGCCCTGGGCAGCGAGGGGGCCGTGGCGGTGCATATCCGCCACCTGCGGGAAAAGATCGAGATCAATCCCTCGGAGCCCAGATACCTGAAGGTGGTCTGGGGCCAGGGCTATAAAATGGAGGGGGAGAAAAAATGAAGTACCACATCGCCTTTAAATTCCTGGCGGTGATTTTGTGCGCCGCCTGCTTGCTGGGGGCGGTGGGCAGCGCCGCCGGTGTCCTGGTGCTCACCGAGGGAGAGCTGTACGACAAGACCGTACCTCAGGTTCGGGAGGAGATCATCCGCTCCCGGGCGGAGACACTGGCCCGGGACACCGCTATGTACTATTGCAGCCAGACTCTGGGCGGCTGCCCGGAGGAGCTGCTGGACGATTATGTCGCGGACAATGGCGGATATGTCTACGGCTGGTACAATTTCGGCTTTCAGCGGGAGCATTTCGGTTACGCGCTGAAGGATGCCGAAGGAAACGTAGTTACCAGCGGCGGCACCCTTACCGGGGAAAGCGGCGGGGAAGTGCTGACCTTCCCCATCAGCGGAAAGTATTTGTATCTGGTCAGCACAAGTCCCAAGAACGCGCCCTCCGGTTCTCTTCCCGTCACATCCTCTGCGGCTGCGGAGAATCCCTATGACGCCATCCCCCCGGAGGGAGCCACGGTAGGCGGGGTGCAGTTTCTGGACGGGGACGGCAACGTCCTGTATTATCTGTTCAGCAACACCGGCCTGGGCACGGCGTTCCACGCCCAGGACGGCTCCGTGGTGTACCGCTCCTACTACACCGAGGACTGGGCGCAAACCGGAGCGGTGTGCGGCGCGGTGCTCCAGGATGTGAGCGGCAACGTGATCTATGAGCGCCATGACCCGGCGGGCGTTGGGAAACTGGAGCTGGATGATGCCGGCGCGCTGGTGTTCATCGGCACCCCTGTGGAGCAGGCGGAAACGGCCGAGCCGATCGAGGAATCCCAGCCGGAGGAGATTCAGACGGAGGCGACGGTGGTTCAGACGGAAATCCCGGAAGAGCCGGTGGCGGAACAGCCCCAGGACGGGGAGGACGCCCAGCTGAGCGAGCCGGAGCAGGAGGAAACGCCCGAGGATGCCCAGCCCTTGTCGGAGGAGCCTCAAGAGGAACCGGCAGAGCAGCCCCAGGAAGAACCGATCGAGGAGCCCCAGGAAGAACCGGCGGCGGAATCTGATGGGGAGGATACCCCTGTGGAGCAGGGGGAGGAGGAACAACCAGCGGAATCCGTTCCCGAAACGACGGAAGCCCCCACCGAGCCTCCCGTGACGGAACCGGAGGTGACGGAAGCGCCCACCGTTCCGGAGACAGAGCCTCCGGAAACCGAGCCGGTGCTCATCGAAGGAAAGCCCCTTTCTCAGTATCAGGTTTCCCGGTATAGCTATTACGACAGCGAGTCCGGCGAGGAGATGCTGGCCAAGTGCGTCTACTTGACCATGCCGGAGCTGACGGTGGAGGTCTACACGGAGAAGGGCGCGCTGGAAGAGGACTGCCTGTATGAGGTGCTGGAGATCGTGCGGCAGTTCCGCAATGACCTGTTCTTGATTCTGGGCGTGAGCCTGCTGCTGTTTGCCGTGCTGGCGGTATATCTGTGCTGTGCCGCGGGCCGGAAGCCCAAGTGTACAGAAGTCCGGGCAGGGGGACTAAACCGCCTGCCGCTGGATCTGTATCTGGGACTTGTGGTGCTGGGAATCGTAGGACTCGCGGTGGCGGGAGCCGAAGGCTCCTATTATCTGCTGCGGCAGAGTCTCCAGACCGGCTGCGCCACGGCGATTGCCGCCGCTTACGCTGCCTGCCTGCTGATCGTGGGCTTCGGCTTTGCCCTGGCCGCCCAGCTCAAGACGCCCGGAAGCTTCTGGATCACCAATTCTGTCTGCGGCCGGTGCATCAACCTGGTCATCCGCTGCGCGGTCTGGACGGAAAAATTCCTGTCGCTGAAGGGCTTCCCCGCACTGGGACGGGGCTGTAAAACGGTATGGCTGTGGCTGACCCTGGCTGCCGCCTGGCTGTGGCAGATGATCAAACGGTTTGGCCGCTGGCTGAAAGACCTTGTCCACCGGTTCCTGCGGATGCTGCCTGTGATGTGGCAGTGGCTGCTGATTGGCGGTGTCATGCTGTTTATGATCTTCCTGTCCATTGCTGTGGGCTCCAAGTTTCTGCTGGGGGCGTGCCTGGTGTCATTCCCAATCATCATCCTGTATGGTGCCCATTGCTTCGGCGTGCTGCGGGAAAGCACCAAGCGCATGAGCAAGGGCGACCTGGACACCCAGGTGGATGATAAGCATATGGTGGGAGCTTTTAAGGATTTCGCCGAGGACTTGAACGGCCTGGCGGGAGTCGCCGTGGTGGCGGCCCAGAAGCAGCTGAAATCCGAGCGGATGAAAACCGAGCTGATTACCAACGTCTCCCATGACATCAAGACGCCGCTGACCTCCATCATCAACTATGTGGATCTGCTGCAAAAGCCCCACACCGATGAGGAGCAGGAGCAGTACCTGGAGGTTCTGGCCCGGCAGTCCCTGCGGCTGAAGAAGCTGATCGACGACTTGATGGAAATGAGCAAGGCCAGCACCGGGAATATGCCGGTGGATGTGACCAAGCTGGACGCGGTGGAGTCCGTGAACCAGGCTCTGGGCGAGTTTGCCGACAAGCTGAGCAAGGCGCAGATCATCCCCGTATTCCGCCACACCGAGGAAAGCGTTGCCATGATGGCGGACGGACGGCTGGTCTGGCGGGTGCTGAGCAACCTCTTAAGCAACGCGGTGAAATACGCCATGCCCGGAACCCGGCTGTATATTGACCTCATGGAGATGGAGGGCAAGGTGGTTATCTCTCTGAAGAACATCTCCCGGGATGAACTGAACATCGACGCCGACGAGCTGATGGAGCGCTTCGTCCGGGGTGACGATTCCCGGAACACCGAGGGCAGTGGCCTGGGCCTAAACATTGCCAAGAGTTTGATGGAACTGCAAAAAGGACAATTGCAGCTGCTGGTGGACGGCGACCTGTTCAAGGTCACGCTGATTTTCCCCGCCGGATAACGCATAAAACCCCTCCCGTCCTTTCGGACGGGAGGGGCGCTTTTTGCTGAGCCATGGATGAATTCGGCAAGCGTAACACCTGCGCCATCCTTATCACTCCTGTTTTGCCACCGCCTTGGTGGCGATTACATCCACACCGGTTCCGCATACGTTGGGGAGAACCACCTGCCCCAGGGCCACCGGGGCGGGCACCTCTACCGCTCCCAGCGCCTGGACACAGGCGAAAATCTGTCCCTTGGGAATGTCGGCGGCGGTTTTTACGGAGACAACGGGGATTGTCCCGCCGGTGACCCGGACGGTGGTGGTGACGATCCGGGTGGGGTTTGTCAGCTCCTTGCGGGCGTATTTTTCGCCGTTTTTGCAGGTGTTGCCGGATACCCGCACCACGCTGCCGTTTTCCAGCTCTGCCTCCAAGGCACACCCGAGAGGGCAGCCGATGCAGATCAGTTGCGCTTTTTCCATCTTAAGCTTCCTCCAATCCCAGGCGGATTTCGGTAATGCCCTCCGGCAATGCTCCGGCCTTCCAGGTGACGGTCTCCATTTCTCCCGGGGCCAGCACGGCTTTTTTCCTGCGCAGCACGATCTCGCTGCCCGCCCTTAGGACGATGGTCTTGTTTTGGTAGACGTTGTCCACCCGGAACCGGATGGTGACATCTTCGGAGCGTAGGCTCTGGTGCCGGATGGCGGAGGGGACGGTGTAGCGCACGCCGCCATAGCAGCGGACGGGCAGTGCCGCTTCAAGTGCCGGTTCTCCCTGCTGTATGTACTGGGCGGCGCTGCGTCCTGCCGCGGCGGCCTCCTGGGAGACGTAGTCCACCAAATCGTGGACATGGAGCACATTTCCGGCGGCGAATACGCCGGGGATGCTGGTTTCCAGGGCATCGTTGACAGCGGGGCCGTTGGTCACGGGGTTGATGACAGCACCCGCCTCCCGGGTCAGCTCGTTTTCCGGAATCAGACCGCAGCTGAGCAGCAGGGTGTCGCAGGGGTAGTATTCCTCGGTGCCGGGCACGGGACGACCGTTCTCCACCCGGGCCAGGGTGACACCCTCCAGCCGTTCCCGGCCACGGATGTCCACCACCGTATGGCTCAGCTTCAAGGGAATGCCAAAGTCATCCAGGCACTGGACGATGTTCCGCTTCAAGCCGCCGCTGTAGGGCATCAACTCCGCTACCACCGGAACATGGGCGCCCTCCAGGGTCATCCGCCGGGCCATAATCAGTCCAATGTCCCCGGAGCCGAGGATCACACATTCCCGGCCGGGAAGATACCCTTCCATATTCACCAGCCGCTGGGCGGTACCGGCGGTGTAGATTCCGGCGGGACGGGTGCCGGGGATGTTCAGCGCCCCCCGGGGCCGCTCCCGGCAGCCCATGGCGAGAATCACTGCCTTGGGCCTTAGCTGGAACAGGCCATCCTCCGGGTTCATGGCGGTGATGGTTTTTTCCTTGTCCAGAGACAGAACCATGGTGCCCAGCTTATAGGGGATTTCCAAGTCCTGCACTTGACGGATAAACCGCTGGGCATATTCCGGGCCGGTCAGCTCCTCCCGGAAGGTATGCAGGCCGAAGCCGTTGTGAATGCATTGATTCAGAATGCCGCCCAGCTCTCGATCCCGTTCCAGAATCAGAATATCCCGAACCCCCGCCTGGCGGGCGGCCACGGCGGCAGCCAATCCGGCGGGGCCGCCGCCGATGATGACAAGCTCATATTGTTCCATGGTGCGCCTCCTACAGAGTGTCCTTATTGCGGCCAAGAATCAGCCGGGAGCTGCCGCCGGATTTGGTGATTGCCTCCGGGGAAAGCCCTGTCTCCCGGGCGAGGATCTCCAGCACCCGGGGAGAGCAGAAGCCGCCCTGGCACCGGCCCATTCCGGCCCGGGTGCGGCGCTTTACCCCGTCGATGCTTCTGGCACCGGGAACCCGGTGGATGGCGTCCACAATTTCTCCCTCGGTGATGGATTCGCACCGGCAGATCACGGTGCCGTAGGCGGGATCGCGCTGGATCAAGGCGTTGCGTTCCGGGATGGACAGCTGCCTGGGATCCAGGATGCCCTTCCGGGTCGGGCGGAAGTCGGGGTTTGGCTCCGGCTTTAGAATGCTTGCCACGATTCCGGCGGCCATTTTGCCAATGGCGGGGGCAGCGGACAGGCCTGGGGACTCAATGCCCGCGCAGTCCACAAATCCCGGGGCGGATTCCCGGATGATAAATTCATGCCCCAGTTCGTGGGCCCGCAATCCGGCAAAGCTGGTGATGGTCTGGCGGAGGGGCAGATTTTTCACTGCGGCGGAGGACTTGAAGCGCACCTCATCCAGTCCCATCTGGGTGGTGGCGGTGGAATCCTTGTCGGGAACGTCGATGGCGGTGGGGCCGACGATCAGATTGCCGTGGACGGTGGGGGAAACCAGCACCCCCTTGCCCTGGGGGCCGGGGAGCTGGAAAACGGTATGGCGGACGTGACTCCCGGCGGCGTGGTCGAGAAGAAAATAGTCCCCCCGCCGGGGCTGGATGGTGATGGGGTCGGGGCAGACCTGGTTGTGTAGGGTGTCCGCCCAGACGCCTGCGGCGTTTACCACCACCCGGGCCTCCAGCGGCCCCTGCGAGGTGGCAAGCCGCCAACCGGAGGCGGTTTTTTCCAGAGCCTCCACCCGGGTGTCAAACTGGAACCGAACCCCATTGGCGGCGGCGTTTTCCGCCAGGGCGTAGGTCAGACCGAAGGGACAGACGATACCGCCGGTGGGGGCGTACAGAGCGGCCACGGCATCGTCGGAAATGTTTGGCTCCATGGAAACCAGTTCCTCCCGCTCCACGATGCGAAGCCCCGGAACGCCGTTTTTGACGCCGTTTTCATACAGCGCGTTCAGTCTGGGCCGATCCTCTGGCCGCAGCATGACCACCAGGGAGCCGATCTGCCGGTAGGGGAAATCCAGTTCCCGGCTGAGGGCGGGCATCCAGGTGCTGCCCTGGACGTTGAGCTTGGCCATCAGCGAGCCGTTTTTTGCGTCAAAGCCTGCATGGACGATGGCGGAATTGGCCTTGGAGGTGCCGCAGCACACATCCTCCTCCTGCTCTACCACCAGAATGTCCGCTTTCCACCGGGACAGCTCCCGGGCAATGGCGCAGCCGCTGACCCCCGCGCCGATGATGATGACGTCCAACATGGGCATACCTCCCTGTAACGGATAGTTCGTGTGCATATTATACAAAATTTTTCAAAAAATAGCAATCCTTTTGTGATAAAAAATGAGAAGATGGAAAAAACGGTTCTTCCATCTTCTCAAAAGCCGTCAGCGGAGGTATGATAATATAAAAATGTTTTACGGGGTACAGTTTAACTGTCCACCGGCAACTTTCAACTGTCAACGCCCCGTTCCCGGGCCGCCTTGCAGGCTCTGGATTTTGCCCTGGGGGGAGGTGTTGGTGATGTCGCCGCCGATGATCTCGTTTTTATGAACCAGGAGTGTGGCGTATACCGGTTCCGTCGCGCCGGGATAGTTGTTGACCTTATACACATAGCGCATGACTTTTTCCCCGGCATACTGGCTTAAATCATAGCCCTGCCCTTTTTGCAGGGCATTGTAGCGGCTGAAAACCTCGTCTGGCTGCTCCGGTATTTTGACCTGGCTGGACTCTACCGGAGACGTGGTCACGTCCCAGCCCTGGCTTTTCAGAAATTCCACCCGGGCATCGTTGCTGCCTGCTGCCGGGGCGGCGGTTTGGGTGGTGTCTTTGCCGCCCAAAAGAAGAATCAACGCCAAAATCAGTGCCGCGGCGGCTGCCAGCGCGATCATCCCTTTTTTGAAATCGACCTTTGCGGTCATAACCATCATTGCAAATCCCTCCCGATTCAAATAGGTGCTACAGCCTATGCCGTCGCCGGATGGGATAGAACGGAGGAACCATGGAACGTTTGGACAAATTCCTGTGCGACAGCGGGGCGGGCACCCGCAGCCAGGTGAAGGCGTTGGTCAAGGCAGGCCGAATCCAGGTGGACGGCGTCTCGGAGCGGGATCCCGGCCGGAAAATCGACCCGCTGATCCAGTGCGTCACCCTGGACGGCCAGAGGCTGGGCGGCTGGCGGCGGGTGGTGCTCCTGCTTAATAAGCCTGCCGGGTTTGTGACGGCCACGGAGGATGCTACCCAGAAAACGGTGATGGAGTTGCTGCCCCCGGCGTATCGGGGCCTGGATCTGAAGCCTGTGGGACGGCTGGATAAGGAAACCGAGGGGCTGCTGCTGTTTACCAACGACGGTGAGCTGCTCCACCGGCTGATTTCTCCCAAGAAGCAGGTTCCCAAGGTCTATTATGCCCGGCACGAGGGTCAGGCGGAGCCGGCTGACGTGGCCGCCTTTGCCGAAGGGCTGACCCTGCGGGACGGAACCCAATGCCTTCCCGCGAAGCTGGAGCCGTTGGGGCCGGGGGAGAGCCTGATTACGGTCTGCGAGGGAAAGTACCACCAGGTTCGCCGAATGATGGCCTCCCGGAACATGACGGTTTCTTACCTGGAGCGGCGGCAGGAGGGCGGCTTAAGCCTGGGGGATTTGCCCAGGGGCCAGACCCGGGAGCTGACCCAAGCGCAGATTCAGACATTGGAAGGATAAAAACGGTCAAATTGCCGGGAAAGATACCCGGCAGTTCCGGCAAGAGGGTATTTTAGTTGGAATATTACCTAAAAAACATGAGAGTTTTTGCAGTAAAATGTCAAAAGGTACTTGCAAAATGCGCAAAAGCCGTGTATAATAATATCGCAATTTTGTGAAATGCGCATTTATGCAAGATACTAAGGAGTGACAGAAAGATGTCCAACAGTGTTTTTCAGAGCGTAATTGTCCAATTAAGAGATATCTCCGACCGTACCTTTGGCGTGATCGATACGGAGGGCTGTGTGGTATCCTGTACGGATATGTCCATGCTTGGCGAGCGCTGGACAGAGGCGGCCCTAAAGGTGGGCAACGCGTCCGACAGTGTGGTCACCTTTGCCCAGAAGACCTTTAAGGCCATTGTGGGTGCCTCCAACTATTTTGAGTACGCCGTATTCTGCACCGGCGATGATGAGACGGCCAAAAGCTACTGCGCCATGGCCTACATCGCGCTGAACGATGCCAAGATCTTCTATGAGGAAAAGCACGACCGGGGCACCTTTGTGAAGAATATTATCATGGATAATATCCTTCCCGGCGACATTTACATCCGGGCCAAGGAGCTGCATTTTGCCACGGACGCGCCCCGGGCGGTGTTCCTAATCCGCCAGATCGGCCACAGCGACGTGGCCACCATGGACGTGCTGGCGGGCATGTTCCCGGACAAGACCCAGGACTTTGTTCTGTCCATCAACGAAACGGACATCGCTGTGGTCAAGCAGATCACCAGCACCACCACCTCCGAGGATCTGGAAAAGATCGCCCAGAACGTGGAGGATACGCTGAAGAACGAGCTGCGGATCAAAACCGTTATCGGCATCGGCACCGTGGCGGAGCATCTGCGGGAGCTGGCGGATTCCTATAAGGACGCCCAAACCGCCATTGACGTGGGCAAGGCCTTCGACAATGAAAAGAGCATCGTCAACTATGAGAACCTGGGTCTGGCCCGGCTGATCTACCAGCTGCCTACCACCCTGTGTGAGATCTTCCTGGGGGAGATCTTCAAGAAGAATTCCATTGACTCCTTGGATCAAGAGACGCTGTTTACCATCAACAAGTTCTTTGAGAACAATCTGAATGTCTCCGAAACCTCCCGGAAGCTGTTTGTCCACCGCAACACCCTGGTTTACCGGCTGGAGAAAATCAAGAAGCTCACCGGCCTGGATCTGCGCCAGTTCGACCACGCCATTGTCTTCAAGGTGGCGCTGATGGTGCGCAAATACCTTATTTCCCGGGAAAACCGATAAATCCTTGACGGGGCCGCTCATAGCGGCTCCGTTTTTTGACACCAGATGTGGGGAGACCGGGCTCTGCTTGGCACAAGACCTGGGAATCAAAACTTTATTTTGGCAAAAATATGGATATTTTGTGAATTCTTTGAATGCGGGCAATTTTTTGCCGAATGTGATTGACATTGCTTTTACAATGTGTTACAATTCGGTTACACTGCGGGCAGAGTCGGATGCGTCCGGTGCTGCCCAAAAACAGGAGATAATGCTATGATACAATTTACGGATGTAATAAAATCCTATGCGCAGGGCAACAAGGCGCTCAACGGCGTTTCCATGCAGATCGAGGATGGCGAGTTCTGCTTTTTGATCGGGCCGTCCGGTTCCGGTAAATCCACCATCATCAAGCTGATCACCGGCGAGCTGAAGCCCACCTCCGGCGCGGTGCATGTCAACGGTTATTCCCTGGAGCGGATCCGCAAGCGGGAAATCCCGTATTTGCGCCGAACCGTTGGCGTGGTGTTCCAGGATTACCGCTTGATCGACAAAATGACCGTCTACGAGAACGTGGCCTTCGCCATGCGGGTGGTGGGCGCCAAGGAGAAGGAGATCAAGGAACGGGTTCCCTATGTGCTGGAGCTGGTGGGCCTGGAGGGCAAAATGAACCGCCATCCCACCGAGATGTCCGGTGGCGAGCAGCAGCGTCTTGCCATCGCCCGGGCGTTGGTGAACAACCCCTCCACCATCATTGCCGACGAGCCTACCGGCAACCTGGATCCCGAGCGCTCCTTTGAAATTATGGCGCTGCTCCAGGAGATCAACAATCTGGGCACCACCATGCTGGTGGTTACCCACGACCAGAATCTGGTCAAGCTGTTCCACAAGCGCACCATCGCCATTGACGATGGCCTTGTGGTGAACGACGGATTGGAGGACGAAAGCAATGAAGCTGAATAATCTGGGATACCTGTTCAAAGAGGGCTTTCGGGGTATTTTTCTCCACGGATTTATGTCCTTCGCTGCTGTGTGCGTCACGGTGGCCTGTCTGGTCATCGTGGGCAGCTTCTCCGCTCTGGCCTATAACCTGGACGTGATGGTGCAGGAGCTGAACCAGACCAGTGAGATCCTGGTCTACATAGACAGCGACCTGTCCGATGCCGAGGCTCGGAGCATCGGCACCAAGATCAATATGCTGGACAACGTGCTTCAGGCACGGTTCGTCTCCCGGGAGGAGGCGCTGGAGGATTTCATCGCCGACCATGACGGCGACAGCGCCTTCAGCGGCGTGCAGGCCTCTGACCTGCGCCACCGGTATGTGGTCACCCTGGAGGACAACACCAAGATGAAGCAGACCGACGAGCAGCTCAAGCAGCTGCCCGGCGTGGCCAAGACCAACGCCGCCTATGAGCTGGCGGAGGGCTTCTCCACCATCCAGGACGTGCTGCACATCGTCTCCATCGCCGTCATCGCGGTGCTGCTGGTGGTGTCGCTGCTGATTATTTCCAACACCGTCAAGCTGGCCATGTATGACCGCAAGGACGAGATCGCCATTATGAAAATGGTGGGCGCCACCAACGGCTTCATCCGGCTGCCCTTCGTGGTGGAGGGCTTTACACTGGGCATGATGGGCGCGATTCTGGCCTTCGGCCTGGAGTGGATGGGCTACGACGCGCTGATCCAGAAGGTTGCCTCGGTGGATGCTTTGCAGCTGTTCCACTTCGTGCCCTTCCAGGAGCTGCTGCTGCCCATGGTGGCGGTGTTTGGCGCGGCCGGCATGTTTGTCGGTATCGTGGGTAGCTGGACGTCCATCCGGAAGTTCTTGGACGTGTAATGTGCGCACTTCCTGCCGGGGCGTTTCCCGGGAAATTTGGATCCGGGATTGACCGGGCATATTCTAAGTAAGGACCCATTCGACTATGCATAGAAACAGACAAGCAAACCGCATCCTCTCCGCTCTGCTGGCCTTGGCGCTGACCGTCACCGCTCTGCCCATGAGCGCCCAGGCGGCTTCCTCCTCGGAGATTCAGAAGGAGATCGATGCCTTGGAAGAAAAAAACGCCGCCATTCAGAAGGAGATCAACGCCATCCAGCGCCAGTATGACGCCAACTACAGCGACATGCAGGCCCTGGTGGAGCAAAAAAGCGCCATTGACCAGGAAATGACCCTTCTAAGCGACAAAATCGAAACCACCAATCAGCAGATTTCCGCTTACAGCCAACTCATCGCCGACACCCAGGAGGAACTGGACAAGGCCAAGGAGGAGCTGCGGGAATTAAGCGAGCAGCACCGGGAGCGGGTGCGGGTGATGGAGGAGAAGGGTAACTTGACCTACTGGCAGGTTATCTTTGAGGCCAACAGCTTCACCGACCTGTTAGACCGGCTGACTATGGTGGAGGAGATCAACGCGGCCGACCGGCGGCGCATTGAGCAGATGCGCATCGCGGCGGACATCGTCAGCGCGACGCAGATGAACCTGGAAAGCGAAAAGTCCAGCCTGGAGGAAACCCGGGTTCAGCTGGCGGCCGACGAGGAGACCCTGGCGCAGAAACGCTCCGAGTCCGATGAGTTGCTCCATGAGCTGGAGAAGAAGGCGGAGGAATACGAGCTGCTCATGGCCGAGTCGGAAGTGCTCCAGGACGAACTGATGCAGGAGATTGCCGCCAAGGAGAAGGAGTTGGAGGAGGCCAAGTACGACGAGTACCTGGCAAAGCTGGCTCTCCAGGGGGAGAATCCCCCTTCCAATGCCACCTGGGTGACCCCGGTGTCCGGCTGGAAGCTGACCAGCCCCTTTGGAATGCGGGTGCATCCGGTGCTGGGAACCCAGCGGATGCACAGCGGCATCGACATGGCCTGCGCCCAGGGAACCCCCATTTACGCCACCCGGGCCGGTAAGGTCACCAGGGCTTCCTACCAGGCAGGCGGCGCCGGCAACTATGTGAGCATCAACCATCTGGATGGCTTTGCCTCCATTTACATGCATATGACCCATTATGTTGTCTCCGCGGGGCAGACCGTGTCCCAGGGACAGCTGATCGGCTATGTGGGCAGCACCGGCCTGTCCACCGGCCCCCATCTGCATTTTGGCATTTCCTACGCCGGTACTTACGTGAACCCTCTGGCATACATCACTTGATTGGACGTATGCCGCCCCCCCATGCTGCAAAGGAGTATTCTATGAACAATCGCAAACGTATGGTGTCCATTCTGGCGGGAATTATGGCGGCGGTGATGCTGCTGACGCTGATTTTGGGCTTGCTGCCCACCCGGGCCAGCGCCGCCTCCTCCAGCGAGATCCGCAAGCAGATCAATGCTTTGAAGGAAGAAAAGAAGCAGATTCAGGAGAAGATTGCGGAGGTCAAGGATCAGTACAAGGCAAACGAAAATGAAATCGCGGACATCATCGCCAAGAAAAGCGTGATTGACCAGGAAGTCCAACTGCTAAACACCCAGATCACCAACATCAACGACCAGATCAAGGCGTACAACGTTTTGATCGCGGACAAGCAGGACGAGCTGGACAATGCCGAGGGCCGCTACGCCACCCTCAACGAGGAAAACAAGGTGCGGGTGCGCACCATGGAGGAGGAGGGGGAGCTGTCCTACTGGGAGGTTCTGTTCCGGGCCAACAGCTTCTCGGATCTGCTGGATCGTCTGAACATGGTGGAGGAGATCAACGCCTCCGATAAGCGCCGCTTGAAGGAATTGGGCGAGGCCGCCGACAATGTGGTGCAGGCCCAGAGTGAATTGGAAACGGAAAAGGCCGACCTGGAATCGGCCAAGCAGGAGCTGGACGATACCCAGGCGGAATTGGATGCCAAGCGCCAGGAGGCGGATGACTTGATCCAGGAGCTGCTGGAAAAGGCGGACGACCTGGAGGCTCTGGAGCTGGAGTTCAAGGCCATGGACGAGGAATTCCTAAAACAGATTGCCCAGAAGGAAGTGGAATTCAGCGCCGCCAAGCAGGCGGAGTGGGAGGCCTACATGGCCACCTATGTCCCGCCCACCACAGTGGCTCCCGGCACCCCCGCGGATGTGGGTGGCGGCGGCTCCGGTGGCTCCGGCGGTGGCGGCGGATGGGTGGTGCCTTGCAGCTATACCTCCATCACTTCCCCCTTCGGCTACCGGACGGCACCTACCTCCGGCGCGTCTACTTACCACCAGGGCGTTGACCTGGATACCGGCACCGGCTGGCCTGTGGTGGCTGCCCGGGCGGGTGTGGTGATCGCCGCGGGCTATAACGGCTCTGCGGGTAACTACGTCAAGATCGATCACCGGGATGGCTTTACCTCCATTTACATGCATTTGAACAGCTTCAGTGTTAGCGCGGGACAGATCGTCAGCGCCGGGCAGAACATCGGCACCACCGGCGCCACCGGAACGGCTACCGGCGACCATCTGCATTTCGGCATCACGCTGAACGGTGTGTATGTCAATCCCTGCAACTACGTGGCGCTATAACGACATTTTCCCACAGCCCTCCGGGGCTGTGGGAATCCTTGCTTGAGGTGGTTTTGTGAAACAGAAACTGTATGTATTCGGTTCCTATGTGCTGGTGGCGGCGCTGGCCGTGGCAGCGACCTTGGGAGCGGTGGGATTTACCCAGCGGCAGCAAAGCTCCAAGTTGGATGACTTGGAATCGCTGATTGGGGAATGCTTTGTGGGAGAGGCGGATCTGACAGAGCTGGAGGATGCCGCCGCCAATGCCATGATTCAAGCCACCGGCGACCGGTGGAGCTACTACATTCCCGCCAGCAGCTATGAGACCCATATGGAGCAGGTGAAGAACGCCTTTGTGGGCGTGGGCATCACTATCCAGCAGGCAGAGGAAGGCTTCCTGGTGGTGGAGGTCAACCCGGACGGCCCCGGCCAGGAGGCGGGAATTCTGGCGGGGGATCTCTTAATCGCCGTGTCAGATCAAGACGTTCGGGAAATGACCATGGCCGAGGTGCGGAATCTGGTGCGGGGGGAGGAGGGCAGTGAAGTGTCCATGACTCTGCTTCGGGAGGGGCAGGAGCTGACCCTTTCCGTCCAGCGGCGGCGCATTCAGACGGAGGTTGCCAAGGGGCAGCTGCTGGAGGACGGCGTGGGCTTGGTGACCATTGCCAATTTTGACGAGCGCTGCGCCGATGAGACCATCGCCGCCATTGAGGGGTTGCTTGCCCAGAGAGCGGAAAAGCTGATTTTTGACGTGCGGAATAACCCCGGCGGCTACGCCAGCGAGATGGTAGAGGTGCTGGATTACCTGTTGCCGGAGGGGGATTTGTTCCGTACGGTGCGCTATGACGGCAAGGAGCAGGTGGATCGTTCCGACGAAAAATGCCTGGATTTGCCCATGGCAGTGCTGGTAAATGGGGATTCCTACTCCGCCGCGGAGTTTTTTGCCGCCGCCCTCAGCGAATATGAGGCTGCCGTGGTGGTGGGGGAGAAGACCTGCGGCAAGGGATACTTCCAGAATACCTACCGCTTCGACGATGGCTCCGCTGTGGCGCTGTCTGTTGGGAAATACTATACGCCCAAGGGAGTCAGTCTGGCGGAGGTAGGCATTACCCCGGACGTGCCGGCAGAGGTGGACGAGGCTACCGCCCAGGCCATCCGCTACGGCAATCTACCCTGGCAGGAGGATCCCCAGATCCAGGCAGCGATGGAAGCGCTGTCCGCGTGAGTTACCAGGGGAAAAAGGGGATTGCGCGGTGCAAGAATGTGTGATATGATATTTCCATATAATATGCTTATTGGCTTTCATCAGAAACATTGTTCTTTCGCTGATTAACAGGCATCCTTGTAGGGCTTATCTGCCCTCAGCCCGCCGTTCCGCTGTAATGTGGTAACAATGCTTCGCAGGCGGCGGCTTGAGGGCAAGCCGCCCTACGGTGGGTGTTCGTCAACTAAGTTCTCCTTTTGCGAAGGAAAACGGATAGGCATATGATATTACTCCTGTCAAGGTATTTTGGAATGGGAAAATCCCAACGGTACCAAGCCGCCGTAGACGGACATTTTTCAGCCGCCGGAAGTCATTGGAGCAATCCGAGAAGGCTTTCCGCACAGATGCGTCCGGAGTCGGAATACAGGCCTTGATGGAACGCGCCAGACTCTTGGGGACGGTCGGGCGGTTGCGGTTTGTCTGGAACGATGGCGTTTTGCTGCGTTGTCCCAAAGTCCCCGAAAGGGGACTTTTTTGTTTATGCAAAGGGATGCATTTTCCCAGTGCCACCCGCTGACCAATTTTTTGTACTTTCTGGGGGTCATTGGATTTTCCGTGGTGATTCAGCACCCTGCGTACCTGTCGGCGGGAGCTGTGGGAGCGGCGGTTTACAGCCTCCTGCTCTATGGCCGTCCGGGCTGGGGCCGGATTTTGGGGCTGGTGCCCCTGTTCGTGGTGCTGTCCGGGCTGAACCCGCTGTTCAACCATTATGGGCAGGGGGTGCTTTTTACGGTGTTCGGAAAGCCCTATACCTGGGAGGCCCTGGCTTACGGCATGACCATCGCCGGTATGTTTGTGGTGATGCTGCTGTGGTTTGGCTGCTACAGCCGGGTGCTCACCAGCGATAAGTTCATCTGCCTGTTCGGCAGGCTGATCCCCGCGCTGTCGCTGCTGCTGGTGATGATTCTGCGGCTGATTCCCAGCCTGACCCGGAAGGCCCGGCAGATCGCCGGGGCCAGAATGTGCATTGGCAAGGGCGTGGCCGAGGGTGCCTCCTGGAAGGAGAAGATCTCGGCAGGGATGCATGTGCTCTCCGCCCTTACCGACTGGGCGCTGGAGGGGAGCATTGTTACCGCCGATTCCATGCGGGCCAGGGGCTACGGCGGGATAAGACGCACCAGCTTTCAGATCTACCGCTTGACCGGACGGGACATCGGTCTCATCGCCTGGATGGCGGTGCTGGCCGCCGGGGTGATCGGGGCCGGCGGCACCGGGGCGGCCTTTACCCCGGTACTGCGGATTGACCGGCCAACCTGGGGACTGGCCGCGTACTGCCTGTTTTTGCTGATCCCCCCGGCAATGCAACTAAAGGAGGCCGTTCAATGGCGCATTTCCATATCCAGAATCTGACCTTTTCCTACCCCAATGCCCAGCATCGCACCCTGGACGGGGTGGATTTGACCGTGGAAAAGGGCGAATATGTGGTGCTCTGCGGCAAAAGCGGCAGCGGCAAAACCACCCTCCTGCGCCACCTTAAATCGGTGCTGACCCCCTATGGCAGCCGCAGCGGCGCCGTATTGCTGGACGGCCAGCCCCTGGAGCAGGTCAGCCAGCACGACCAGGCCCGGAGGATCGGCTTCGTCATGCAGTCGCCGGAGGATCAGATCGTCACCGACAAGGTCTGGCACGAGCTGGCCTTCGGCCTGGAGAGCCTGGGGGAGGATCCAAAGGCCATGCGCCTGCGGGTGGCGGAAATGGCCTGCTATTTCGGTATCCAGGATTGGTTCCACCGGGATGTGGAGACCCTCTCCGGCGGACAAAAGCAGCTGCTGAATCTGGCGTCCATTATGGCGATGCACCCAGAGGTTCTGATCCTGGACGAGCCAACCAGCCAATTGGATCCCATCGCCGCTTCGGATTTTTTGAACACCGTTCGGAAGATCAACCTGGAGCTGGGCACCACCGTCATCCTCACGGAGCACCGGCTGGAGGACATCTTCCCCTATGCCGACCGGGTGGTGATGCTGGAAGACGGCCGCGTTACCGCCAACGGCAGCCCCCGCCAGGTGGCGCAGCTGCTGTGGCGGCAGGAAAGCCAGCTGTTCGCCGCCCTGCCCACACCCGCCCGGGTGTTCTACGGCGCCGGGGGAGAGGGGACGTGTCCCATGACCGTCCGGGAGGGCCGGGGCTGGCTGACCGGAGCGCTGGAAAACCGGCCCATCACTGTGAACGAGCCGGAATCGGCGCCCACTCTGCCGGAGACGGGTGACCCGGCGCTGTGCTTGCGGCAGGTGTGGTTCCGGTATGAAAAGGACAGCCCGGATGTCCTTCGGGGGGTGGAGCTGACCGTTCCCCGGGGATGCATTTTCGCCATCGTCGGCGGCAACGGCGCGGGAAAAACCACCACCCTAAAGGCCGCCTGCGGCATTTGCAAGCCTTACCGGGGGCAGGTGGAGATTTTCGGGAAACCGCTGAAGCGCTACCGCCCCGGGGAGCTGTACCGGGGCTGCGCCGCCATGCTGCCCCAGGATCCCAAAAGCCTGTTTGTGGGGAAAACCCTCCGGGAGGATCTGGAGGAAATGTGCCGGGATTCGGAACAAATCCAGACTGTGGCCCAGACTTGTGCCGTTGCCGGACTGCTGGACAGCCACCCTTACGACCTGTCCGGCGGCGAGCAGCAGCGCGCCGCTCTGGCCAAGGTGCTGCTGACCCAGCCCAGGCTTCTGTTCCTGGACGAGCCGACCAAGGGCATGGACTGCTTCTTTAAAGGAAAATTCGCCAAAATCCTGCAAACGCTGAAGTCCCGGGGCATGACGCTGGTGTTGGTATCTCACGATGTGGAATTCTGCGCGGAATATGCCGATCTGGTGAGTATGTTCTTTGACGGCCAGATCGTAACCACGGACACGCCCCGGCGCTTCTTTGGACAGAACAGCTTCTATACCACCGCCGCCAACCGGATGAGCCGGTGCGTCTTCCGCAACGCGGTGACTGCTGACGAGGTGACGGCGCTGTACCGGAAAAACAGGGGGGACGGACAATGAGAAAATCCACCCTGGCCAGCCTGGCTGTGATTCTGGTACTGATCCCGCTGACCCTGTTTCTGGGGACCAGGCTCCATGGCCGGTGGTATTACCTCACCAGCACGCTGATGATCGTGGAAACCATGGTGCCTTTCTTCCTGGCCTTTGAGACTCGAAAGCCCCAGGCCCGGGAACTGGTGACCCTGGCGGTGCTGTGCGCCCTGGCGGTAGTTTCCCGGGTGGCTGTGCTGATTCCCAATTTCAAGCCCATGACCGCTATTTTGATAATAACCGGCATTGCCCTGGGGGCGGAGTCCGGCTTTGTCTGCGGCGCGGTGGGGGCTTTTGCCAGCAATTTCTTTTTCAGCCAGGGGCCGTGGACGCCCTGGCAGATGATGGCCTACGGCCTGGCGGGATTCCTGGCTGGAGCGCTGTTCCACCGGCGCTTTCCGGTGCGCAATCCCGTGGCGCTGGCGGTGTTTGGCTTTGGACTGATCGTTGTGGTGATCGGGCCGCTGCTGGACTGCTGCACCCTGTTTACCGTCAGCACCCGGCTTTCCTGGAAGTACGCGGCAACGGTGTTTGGCGCGGGACTGCCGTACAATTTGCAGCACGGCCTGGCTTGCGGCGTGACACTGCTGCTGTTCAGCCGTCCTCTGCTGGAAAAGCTTGACCGGCTGAAAACAAAATATGGCATGATGGATGCCCGTCGGGAGGAATGAGAGATGGAGCGGGAAAAGATCTACCTTTCCACCATCGACCCCCAGGCCCAGATCCTTGCCCGGGCCCATGGCCTGGGCCTGGAAATCGCGGAATTCTGCACTGCCTGGAATCTGGAGGAGCACTGGCAGGAGACGGAGGCCTCTGTGCGGCAGAAGCTGGCGGGGATTCCCCGCCGGGTGCTCCACGGCCCCTATAACGAGCTGTTCCCCTGCGCCATCGACCCCCGGGCCAGGGAACTGGCCCGGCTGCGCTACCGGCAGGCCCTGGCGGCGGCGGTACATTTTGGGGCGGACAAGGTGGTGCTCCATGGAGGGTATAACCCTTGGCTGTACTATCCGGTCTGGTACCGGGAGCAGTCGGCGCAATTCTGGCGGGAGTTCGCCTGGGAGATTCCGGAGGGAATTACCCTGTGCCTGGAAAATGTGCTGGAGCCGGAGCCGGAGCTGCTGCTGGACATTGTCCGGGCGGCGGACAGTCCGCGTTTGGGGCTGTGCCTGGATGTGGGCCATGTGAACGCCTATTCCCCGATTCCGGTGCTGGACTGGGTGGCGCGCTGCGGGGAATCTATCCGGCAT
The DNA here is from genome assembly GCA_945946745.1 of uncultured Clostridia bacterium. Classification (GTDB taxonomy): domain Bacteria; phylum Bacillota; class Clostridia; order Oscillospirales; family Oscillospiraceae; genus Faecousia. The sequence goes on from CAMEWZ010000001.1 coordinate 34,969, forward strand.
TTTCATATTCACAATAACGCGGGCGACGCCGATACCCACAGCGCTCTGACAGAGGGAACCCTCCCCATGGAGCCGCTGCTGCGCGCCGCCGCAGAGAAATGCCCCGAGGCTACCGTTACGCTGGAGCTGCCCCAGGGGGAAGGGTCGGTTCGCTGGCTGGAAGATCACATTCTCACGGAGGAATGTATATGGAAAGGGAACTGAACGCATTGTTGAATGCCATCGCACCTTTGGAGGAAGGAGCCATGGACGCGGCTCGCCGCCGCCAGGCCCAGCTTGCCAAGCCCCCCGGAAGTCTGGGACGGCTGGAAGAACTGTCCATCCAGCTGGCGGGTATCACCGGAAAGGTATGCAGCCGGGTGGACAAAAAGTATCTGCTGGTCTTCGCCGCGGACAACGGTGTGGTGGCGGAGGGGGTATCCAGCTCTCCCCAGTCCGTGACGTTGATGCAGACCATCAATCTGACCCACGCCAAAACCGGAGCCTCCGTGCTGGCTAAGCATTTCGGCTGTGGCATTACCGTTTGTGACGTGGGGGTCAACGCGGACATTCGGGAGCCAAGGGTGCTGAACCGGAAGATCGCCTACGGTACCCGGAACATGGCGGTTGGCCCCGCCATGACCCGGGAGCAGGCACTGCGGGCCATCCTTACCGGCGCGGAGGTAGCCAAAGCCACCGACGCCCAGGTGCTGGGCATCGGGGAAATGGGCATCGGCAACACCACCACTTCCTCCGCCATTGAGGCGGTGCTGCTGGATGTGGATGTGGAGGCAGTGACTGGTCGGGGCGGCGGCATTACCGACGAAAGCTTCCGGAGGAAAAAGCAGGTCATTCGCCAGGCCATCGTGGTGAACCAGCCCAACCGGGCAGACGTGGTGGATGTGCTGGCCAAGGTGGGCGGCTTTGACGTGGCGGCCATGTGCGGCGGATTCCTGGGAGCGGCGGCAACCCGCCGTCCGGTGGTGATCGACGGCTTTATTTCCGCCATCGCGGCGCTGTGCGCGGTTCGGCTGTGCCCCAATGTCCGGGGCTATCTGGTGCCAAGCCATGCCTCCTTTGAGATCGGCTATCAGCTGGCTATGGATGCCATGGACTTGAAACCCATGCTGCTGCTGGGCATGCGCTTGGGAGAGGGCAGCGGCTGCCCCATTGCCTTCCAGGTGCTGGAAGCCGCCTGCGCCATCATGAACGACATGGCGACCTTTGACCAGGCAGGCATTGACGACGGTTATCTGGACGAGATTCGACAGGGAGACAAATTCACCGTGGAGGCAGCGAAATGACCTACTTGATTTCCGGCGGGGCGAAAAATGGGAAATCCAGCCTGGCGCAGAACCTGGCTGTGTCCCTGGCGGCGGGGGGAACCCATTACTACGTCGCCACCATGATTCCGGTGGACGAGGAAGACCGGGCGCGCATCCGGCGGCACATTGCCGACCGGGCGGGGCTGGGCTTTGAAACCCTGGAATGCGGCAAGCATCTGATGTCCTGCCTGGAAACCGTGGACACCAGCGCCACCTTCCTGCTGGACAGCGTGACGGCGCTGCTGATGAACGAGCTGTTCCCCCCGGAGCAGAACTACCGGTTGGATTTGGCGGCCGGAATGCGGTGCGCCGGGGAACTGGAGACCTTCGCCAAAACGGTGAAGAACGCGGTGTTTGTCAGCGATTTCATTTATTCCGATGCCCATCGATATGACCCGTCCACGGAACGCTACCGGCGGATGCTGGCGGAAATCGACCGCCGCCTGGCCCGTGTGTGCGACACGGTGGTGGAGGTCTCGGCAGGGCAGTACATCCTGCACAAAGGGGAGTTGGCCCTATGAAACAGTATTTCCACGCCTTCGGCATGTGCCAGAGCATGTTCTGCGCCATCCCCAGTCCCTGGCAGGGCTGGGACGAGGAGGCCCGGGACAAAATGCTCCTGTTCCTGCCTCTGGTGGGGTTGGAGCTGGGGTTTTTCTGGGCGATGCTATCCTGGGCGGTTCGCTTGCTGGAGCTGCCCCGGCTGATGGGAGCCATGGCGCTGTGCGCCTATCCCTATCTCAGCACCGGATTTTTGCATCTGGACGGCTTCATGGACGTGACCGACGCGGTGAAATCCTGCCGGGATTTGCAGCGGCGGCGGGAGATTCTGAAGGATTCCCATGTAGGCTCCTTCGCTGTGATCGGCTGTGTGCTGCTGATTCTGGCCCAGCTTACGGTGGCGGCCTCTCTGCCCCAGCGGGGAAGCGGCGCGCTGCTGGTGCTGCTGCCTGTGGTGAGCCGCTGCTGTTCCGCCCTGGCGGTGACGGCGCTGCCCGCCATGTCCACCAGCCAGTACGCGGCCCAGGCCAAGCCCAAAAGCCGTTTGCTCTGGTTGGCGGGGCTGCTTTTGGCGGCGCTGGCGGCGGGATTCCTAACGGGACTGCGGACGGGACTGGCCCTCATTGGGTGCGTGACCGGCTACGGCCTGGCCCTGCGCCGGGGCTACCGGTCATTGGATGGCATGAATGGAGACATCGCGGGCTATGCGCTGACCCTGGGGGAGTTGTGTGGCCTAACGGTGTACGCGGTGATGGGATAAGGAGAGAACTATGGTTTTGATCATCGGCGGGGCGTACCAGGGAAAGCTGGATTACGCGATAGCCGCGTTTGCTTTGGGGGAAGGGGATATTTTCACCTGCCAGGGAACCGAAATGGATTTTTCCAAGGCGTGCGTCAATGCCCTGGAGGAATTCACCTGGGCCTGTGCCCAGGACGGAACTGACCCGGTGGCATTTTTCAAGGCCAACCGGGAGAAATGGAAAAACAGCATCCTCATCTGCCAGGATCTATTCTGCGGCGTGGTGCCCATGGAGCCTCGGGAGCGGCAGTGGCGGCAGGACACCGGGCGGCTGTGCCAGTATCTGGCCTGGGAGGCGGAGCGGGTCAGCCGGATTTTCTGCGGATTGGAGCAGCGGCTAAAATGACCATTTATCTGATCCGCCACGGCAAGACCCGGGCCAATGAAGCCCACCTCTACTGCGGCAGCACAGACCTTCCCCTGTCCGATGGTGGCAGGGAGGAACTGAAAAAGCTTCGTTACCGCCTCCTGGGAAAGCCCCGGTTCGTCACCAGCGGGATGCGGCGGACGGAGGAAACGCTGGAAATCCTGTTCGGCCCGGTGGCCCATACCGTTGAGCCGGACTTCCGGGAAGTGGATTTCGGCCTGTTTGAGCTGGGCAGCTATGAACTTCTTAAGGACACCCCCGAATACCAGGCCTGGCTGACGGGGGATAACGAAACCAACGTTCCCCCCGGCGGGGAGAGCGGGGAACAGATGACCCGCCGGGTGCTGGCGGCCTATGCCGGTCTCCGGGAGGACACGGTGGTTGTGACCCATGGCGGCGTCATCGCGGCGGTGATGGCGGCGCTGTTTCCGGAGGAAGGCAAAAACCGCTATCTCTGGCAGCCAAAGCCCGGCTATGGCTATGCCATCCGGGAGGGCCGATATTGGCCGATCCCCGAGGAACCGGGAGCGCCCGAACCATGAGGCGCTCCCGGTTTTTGCGTCCATTCCCTTGACAGCCTCTGCCCAAATGCGCTATAATATAAAAAATAATGGGAGGAATCGGGAAAAATGACGCAGGAAAATGGCAAAACCTATCTTTTTGAATCCATGCCCATCCCCAGGGCCGTGGCGCAGCTGTCTATCCCCATGGTGGTCACATCTTTGGTGATGGTGATTTACAATCTGGCGGACACCTTTTTCGTGGGCATGCTCAACGACCCGGTGCAGAACGCGGCGGTGACCCTGGTGTATCCGGTGATGCTGGCCTTTAACGCGGTGAACAACCTGTTCGGTGTGGGCACTTCCAGCATGATGAGCCGGAGCCTGGGCCGGGGGGACTACGACATGGTTCGCACCAGCTCCGCTTTCGGCTTTTACGGGGCGGTGTTCAGCGGATTGCTGTTCGCGGTGCTGTGTACGCTGTTCCGTTCGCCGCTGATGGTGATCCTGGGCACCGATGATACGACCTGGGAGGCGACCTCCCGCTATATGTTCTGGACGGTGACCTGCGGGGCTATGCCCGCCATTTTGAACGTGGTGCAGGGCCAGATGGTGCGCAGCGAGGGCGCATCCGTCCATGCCAGCATCGGCACCATGAGCGGCTGCCTGCTGAACATCCTTCTCGATCCCATCTTCATCCTGCCCTGGGGTCTAAACATGGGGGCTGCCGGCGCGGGCCTGGCTACCTTCATCAGCAACTGCGTGGCTTGCGGCTATTTCTTTGCGCTGTCCTGCGTGAAGCGGGGCAAGACCTTTGTCTGCCTGGACATTCGGCGCCTGGGCAAGCTGAACAAGGATGTGGTGCTGGGTATTCTGGGCGTGGGCATCCCTGCCTCCATCCAGAACCTGCTGAACGTTCTTGGCTCTACTATTTTGAACAATTTCACCGCAGTCTATGGCGCGGTGGCGGTGGCCTCCATGGGTGTGGCCCAGAAGATCAACATGCTGCCCATGCAGATTGCCTTGGGCTTCTCTCAGGGGATTATGCCCCTGGTCAGCTATAACTACGCCAGCGGCAATCATAAGCGGATGAAAAACAGCATCCTGTTCTCCATGGGCATTATCCTGCCCACCATGCTGGCAGTCACGGTGCTTTACTGGATCAGCGCCCCGACCTTGATTCGGCTGTTTATGGACAATCCGGAGATCATCTCTTATGGTTCCGCGTTCCTCCGGGGGATGTGCCTGGCCATGGTGTTTATGTGCACCGATTTTCTGGCGGTGGGCGTGTTCGCCTCCTTGGGTATGGGAAAATTCTCCCTGCTGTTTGCCATTTTGCGCAAGGTGGTGCTGGAGATCCCCCTGCTGTTCTTGATGAACAAGCTGTTCCCTCTGTACGGCCTGCCTTACGCCCAGGTCATCGCGGAGTTCCTGCTGGCCATCGCTGCGGTGGCCATGCTCCTGCGGATCTTCCGGAAAGGGGCTTCTGCTCAAGCATGAGAAAATCCCGGTGCTGCGCTCAGCACCGGGGTTTTTCCTTATTGACTATCAGTATAAAAACCGGGCAAGGGAAGTCCCTTGCCCGGTCGTGATTATGGAAAAATGTTATGCCAGGATGGGCTTCAGCGCCTCGGCAAGCTTGGCCTTCTGGGCCTCGGCTTCCGCCAGATCCTTGCCCAGGGTGGTGAAGTAGGTCTTGATCTTGGGCTCGGTGCCGGAGGGGCGAACCACCACGGTGGCGCCGCCTTCCAGTGCGTAGATCAGCACGTTGGCAGCGGGCAGGCCGGTCTCCTCGGGCTTCTTGTAGTCGGTGACCTTGGTGACCTGGTAGCCGCCGATCTCGGTGGGAGGATTGGAGCGCAGGGACTCCATAATGGCGTTCATCTTGTCCATACCGCTGAGGCCCGGGAACTCGAAGGAGTCCACTTTATTGAGGTAACGTCCATACTTGGCGTAGATGGCTTCCAGGCGCTCCTTGATGGAGGAGCCAATGGAGCGGTAGTAGGCGGCCATTTCGCAGATCAGCATGGAGCCGATGATGGCGT
>CAMEWZ010000002.1 GCA_945946745.1 uncultured Clostridia bacterium
CCATGGCCCGGAATATGATCCGCCTCAGCGGCTTCGAGCCGGACGTGGACATCAAGATCGAATACACAGGCCTGCGGCCCGGCGAAAAGCTCTATGAGGAGCTGCTGATGAAGGAAGAGGGCATGCAGGAAACCGCCAACAAGCTGATCCATATCGGCAAGCCCATTGAAATGGACGACGAGAAGTTTAAGGAGCAGCTGGCCAGCCTGGAAAAGGCCTGCAAGGCGGAAGTGACCAACATGAAGGATATCGTGGCGGAAATCGTGCCAACCTATAAGCGAAAGGTAGAAGTATAACGCAAAGGGGACGTGCCTTATGTATCAGAAATACGGAAAGCGGCTGCTGGACATCCTTCTGTCCGGCTGCGGCATTCTTGTGCTCAGCCCGGTATACCTTATTTTGGCGCTGGCCATTAAGATCGACGATCCGGGGCCGGTGTTTTTCCACCAGAAGCGGGTAGGCATCCATAAGACCTACTTCCATATTCTGAAATTCCGCACCATGAAAATGGAGACACCCAGAGATGTCCCCACCCATTTGCTGGAAAATCCGGAGCAGTATATCACCCGGGTGGGCAGAATTCTGCGGAAAACCTCTCTGGATGAGCTTCCCCAGATTTTTCAGATTTTTACGGGGAAAATGTCCATCATCGGCCCCCGGCCGGCGCTGTGGAATCAGTATGATCTGATTGCGGAGCGGGACAAGTACGGCGCCAATGACATTCGCCCCGGGCTGACGGGCTGGGCACAGATCAATGGACGGGATGAGCTGCCCATTGATGTGAAGGCACGGCTGGATGGAGAGTATGTGGAAAGGCTTAGCTTCCCCTTCGACTGCAAGTGCTTTTTCGGTACGATTCTTTCCGTTGCGCGGCATGAGGGCGTTGTGGAGGGCGGCACCGGCGCGCTGGAAAAGGAGAATAAGCAGCTATGAAACGCATTCTGATCACCGGCGGTCACGGCTACATCGGCAGTTGGGTGGCCGGGTATCTTGGCCGCTGGCCGGAGCGCTATCAAGTGGAAACGCTGAGCCAGCGGGAGGAAAGCTGGAAGGCGGTTTCCTTTCGGGGCTATGACGCGGTGCTGCACGCGGCGGGGCTGGCCCACCAGGAGAAGACGAAAAACGATCCCGCCCAGGCGGATCGATATGACCGCGTTAACCACCTTCTGGCGGTGGAGACCGGGGAAAAGGCCAAGGCGGAGGGCGTTGGGCAGTTCCTGTTTTTAAGCTCAGCCAGCGTTTACGGCCTCACGGCCTCGGTTGGCTCCACGGTGATGATTACAGAGGATACGCCGCTGAAGCCCGTGGACAATTACGGCATCAGCAAGGCAAAAGCCGAAGCGGATTTGCAGGCTCTGGCGTCTCCGGATTTTAAGCTTGCCATTCTGCGGCCGCCGATGATCTATGGCCCGGGGTGCAAGGGCAATTATGTGACTCTGGCAAAGCTGGCGAACAAGCTGCCCATTTTTCCCAAGGTGGAAAACCGGCGTTCCATGCTGTATATCGAGAATTTGGCGGAACTGATCCGGCTGCTGATCGAGGATGAGGCAGAGGGTGTTTTCTGCCCGCAGAACGAGGAATATGTCTCCACCTGCGATATGGTCAGCCAGATTGCCCATGCCCACGGGCGGCAGATCCTGTTCGTCGGCGGATGCGCCTGGGCGCTGAAGCTTCTCAGCCATGCCACCGGCATGGTGGACAAGGCCTTTGGCAGCCTGTGCTACGACCAGTCCTTGAGCCGCTACCCCGGAGATTACTGTGTGAAGAATCTGACCGAATCCATCTGGGAGACGGAAAACGAGGCATAAAACGGAAGGAGGGCTTTCTTGAAACAGAAAAAGGATGTTTTGTTCCTGTGCCAGTTTTTTTATCCGGAATACATTTCCTCTGCCCAGCTTCCCTTTGACACGGTGATGGCGCTGAAAAACGCGGGCTTCTCCGTGGATGCCCTCTGCGGCTATCCACAGGAATATTTGGACGGCAGGGATATTCCGGTGCGGGAAACGGTGGACGGAGTTTCCATTCACCGGCTGAAGTACCTCCAAATGAACCGTTCCGGCTTTTTGGGGCGGTTGGTCAATTACTTTTCGTTTACCCTCATGGTGCTGCTGCATCTGCCGGAGATCGCCGGATACCGGTCGGTGGTGGTGTATTCCAACCCTCCGATTCTGCCCTGGATTGCCTCCTGGGCAAAGGCACTGTTTGGGGTCAAGCTGGTGTTCGTGGCCTATGATCTGTACCCCGAGGTGGCGACGGTGACCAACACCCTGGGAAAGAAGCATCCCATCTGCCGCTTGATGAACCACATCAACCAATGTGTCTTCCGGCGCGCGGACAAGGTGGTGGCCCTGTCCTCGGAGCAGCGGGCTTATATCCTGGCGCATCGGCCGGTTTCCCCGGAAACGGTGACGGTGATCCCCAATTGGCACCCGGATCAAGGGCTGCGGGGAAAAAGCCGGGAGGAAAACCGGTTCCGGGAGATGGCAAAGGGCCGGTTCGTGGTCTCCTATTTCGGCAATATGGGCACCATGCAGGATATGCAGACCATTTTGGATGCCATTCGGCTGCTGCGGCGGGAGGATGACCTGTTTTTCCTCTTTGCGGGCCACGGCAATAAGCTGGAAAAGCTGAAGCAGACCGCGGCGGCGGAGGGAATCGAAAACATTTTGGTCTGTGATTACCTCCACGGACAGAATTTTCAAGATGCCCTGGAGGCCAGCGGCTGCGCCCTGGTGTCTTTGGAAAAGGGGGCCACAGGACTGTGTGTTCCCAGCAAAACCTACTGCTATATGATGCAGGGGATTCCTCTGCTGGCGATTATGGACGAATGCGACATCGTCCGGGATGTGGAAAGCGGCGTGGGGGCCTGGGTGCGAAACGGCGAGGCGGACAAGCTGGCCCAGGCCATCCGGATGCTTCGGGATCATCCGGAGCAGAGGGCCGAAATGGGAAAAACCTGCCGCAGACTGTATGAGAAAACCTATACCGTTCAAGTCGGTACACAAAAATATATTACCCTTTTCCGGGAATTGCTTGGTTCCCGGGGGAAAGAAGGAGAGCAAACATGAGTATTTTTGCCAACAAGACCCTGATGATCACCGGAGGCACCGGTTCCTTCGGCAACGCGGTGCTCAACCGTTTCCTGGATACGGATATCCGGGAGATCCGGGTGTTTTCCCGGGATGAGAAGAAGCAGGACGACATGCGCCATGAGTTCCAGGCAAAGCTGCCCCAGGCGGCGAATAAGATCAAGTTCTTCATCGGCGATGTCCGGGATATCCAGTCCGTCAAGAACGCCATGCATGGCGTCGACTACATCTTCCATGCCGCCGCGCTGAAGCAGGTGCCCTCCTGCGAGTTTTTCCCGTTGGAGGCGGTGAAGACCAATGTCCTCGGCACCGACAACGTGCTCACTGCCGCCATTGACGAGGGCGTGAAGACGGTGATCTGCCTGTCCACGGACAAGGCGGCCTATCCGGTCAACGCCATGGGCACCTCCAAGGCTATGATGGAAAAGGTCATCGTGGCCAAGTCCCGCACCGTTTCCCCGGAGAAAACCAAGATCTGCTGCACCCGCTACGGCAATGTCATGTGCTCCCGGGGCAGCGTCATCCCCCTGTGGATTGACCAGATCAAGGCGGGCAATCCCATTACCATTACGGAGCCTACCATGACCCGGTTCATCATGAGCCTGGAGGAGGCGGTGGATCTGGTACTGTTCGCCTTTGAAAACGGCGTCAGCGGCGATATTCTGGTGCAGAAGGCCCCGGCCTGCACCATCGAGACCCTGGCCAAGGCGGTCACCGGACTGTTCCAGCCCGGCCATGAGATCAAGGTCATCGGCATCCGCCACGGCGAGAAGATGTACGAGACCTTGCTGACCAATGAGGAATGCGCCAACGCCATCGACCTGGGGAACTTCTACCGGGTGCCCTGCGACAAGCGGGACTTGAACTACGACAAGTATTTCCGGGAGGGCAATCTTCAGCGCAACGTCCTTTCGGAGTTCAATTCCAACAACACCCAGCTTCTGAATGTGGAGCAGGTGCAGCAGAAGCTGCTGTCTCTGGCCTACATCCGGGAGGAACTGGATGCCTGGAAGAAAAAAGGCTAAATCAAAGCGGGAGGATCCACGGATGAACATTCTGATCACCGGCGCCGCCGGATTTGTGGGAAAAAACCTGACTGCCGCCCTGGAATGCCTCCGGGACGGAAAGGATCGCACCCGTCCGGGGTTGACCATTGGGGAGATTTACCGTTACGATGTGGATTCTCCCGCTGCGCTTTTGGAGGAAGCCTGCCAAAAAGCGGACTTTGTCTTCAACCTGGCGGGGGTCAACCGGCCCCAAAACCAGGAGGAATTCATGCAGGGCAATTTCGGCTTTGCCTCCACGCTGCTGGACACGCTGAAAAAGTATCGAAATACCTGCCCCGTTATGCTGTCCTCCTCCATCCAGGCCACCCTGGTGGGCCGTTACGCCAACGGCGAGTATGGCAAAAGCAAAAAAGCGGGGGAGGAGCTGTTCTTCCACTACGCCGAAGAAACCGGGGCCAAGGTACTGGTATACCGGTTCCCCAACCTGTTTGGCAAGTGGTGCCGCCCCAATTACAACAGCGCGGTCGCCACCTTCTGCCACAACTACGCCCACGATCTGCCCATTACGGTGAACGACGCTTCCGTGGAATTGGAACTGCTCTATATCGACGATCTGGTGGCGGAGATGCTGGACGCGCTGGAAGGGAAGGAGCACCGCTGTGAATTCGACGGCGTCAACACGGTGCTGACTCCCGATGGCCGCTACTGCGCCGCGCCGGTATCCCACCGGGCAACCTTGGGGGAGATTGTGGCCCTGCTGGATCGGTTCAAGGCCCAGCCTCAGACCCTGGTGATGCCCGAAATCCCCCAGGGCAGCTTTGCCAAGAAGCTGTATTCCACCTATCTTTCCTACCTTCCCAAGGAAAAGGCGGCCTTTCCCTTGAAAATGAACGTGGACGCCCGGGGCAGCTTTACGGAGCTGCTGAAAACCGAAAGCTGCGGCCAGTTCAGCGTGAATATTTCCAAGCCCGGCGTTACCAAGGGTCAGCACTGGCATCATACCAAGTGGGAGTTCTTCATCGTGGTTTCCGGCCGGGGTCTCATCCAGCAGCGGAAGGTGGGTACGGAGGAAGTGCTGAACTTTGAAGTCTCCGGAGAAAAGATGGAAGCTGTCCACATGCTGCCGGGCTATACCCACAACATCATCAACCTGTCCGAAACGGAGGATCTGGTGACGCTGATGTGGGCCAATGAGTGCTTCGACCCGGGCAAGCCCGATACGTTTTACGAGGTGGTGTGACCATGGACATGAAACTGGATTATTCGGATATTTCCTTTCAGAACAACGGCAAGCTGAAGCTTCTGATTATTGTGGGCACCCGGCCGGAGATCATCCGGCTGGCAGCGGTGATTAACAAGTGCCGGAAGTATTTTGACTGCCTTCTGGCCCACACGGGGCAGAACTATGACTATAACCTCAACGGCATTTTCTTCCGGGATCTGGGCCTGGCCGACCCGGATGTGTATATGAACGCGGTGGGCGACGATTTGGGCGCCACGGTGGGCAACATCATCAACTGTTCCTACAAGCTGATGGCGCAGATTAAGCCCGATGCCATGCTGATTCTGGGCGACACCAATTCCTGCCTGTCCGCCATTCCCGCCAAGCGGCTGCATATTCCCATTTTTCACATGGAGGCAGGAAACCGCTGCAAGGACGAGTGCCTGCCGGAGGAGACCAACCGCCGGATTGTGGACATCATCTCCGACGTGAATCTGGCCTATTCCGAGCACGCCCGGAAGTACCTCCACGAGTGCGGCCTGCCCAAGGAGCGAGTCTACGTCACCGGTTCCCCCATGGCAGAGGTGCTGCACGCGAATCTTGCGGCAATCGAAGCATCCGATGTGCATAAACGTCTGGGCCTTGAGAAGGGAAGATACATCCTGCTATCGGCCCACCGGGAGGAAAATATCGACACCGAGAAAAATTTCTTTTCCCTGTTTAGCGCCATCAACGCTATGGCGGAGAAATACGATATGCCCATTTTGTATTCCTGCCATCCCCGCTCCAAAAAGCGGCTGGAAGCCACCGGCTTCCAGCTGGACAGGCGGGTGATTCAGAGCACCCCGCTGGGCTTCCACGACTATAACTGCCTGCAAATGAACGCCTTCGCGGTGGTGTCCGATTCCGGCACCTTGCCGGAGGAAAGTAGCTTCTTTACCAGCATCGGCCATCCCTTCCCGGCGGTGTGCATCCGGACTTCCACGGAGCGGCCCGAGGCTTTGGATAAAGCCTGCTTCATCCTGGCGGGCATTGACGAGGGACACCTGCTTCAAGCGGTGGATACCGCGGTGCAGATGAACCTGGAAGGAGATCACGGCATTCCGGTTCCCGACTATGTGGAGGAGAACGTGTCCACCAAGGTGGTCAAGATCATCCAGTCCTACACCGGCGTGGTGGACAAGATGGTCTGGCGGAAGTATTAATACAAGGAGGCGAGTACATGAAGTACCTGTTTATCAATTCCGTGGCGGGCTTTGGCAGCACCGGACGGCTGGCGGCGGAGAAATGCCGGGAATTGATGGCCCAGGGAAACGAATGTGTACTCGCCTTTGGCCGTAAAGAGGCTGGCTGCGAGGATATTCCTACAGTGCGCATCGGCTCGGACTGGGATTGCCGCCGGAACGCCTTGGAAAACCGACTCCTGGACAACCAGGGCTTTGGCTCCCGGGAGGCAACCCGGCGCTTTCTGACCTGGGTGCGGCAATATGATCCGGATGTGATCTGGCTGCACAATCTGCACGGCTACTATCTCCACATTGGCGAATTGTTCGACTATCTTCGCATCTGTGGTAAGGAGATCCGCTGGACACTCCATGACTGCTGGGCCTTCACGGGGCACTGCGCCTACTTTGATTACGCCCGGTGTGACAGGTGGAAAACCGGCTGCGATCATTGCCCGGAAAAGGGCAGCTATCCCCAAAGCCTCCTGCTGGATGGCAGCCGGAGAAATTTCGAGAAAAAGAAGGCCCTCTTTACGGGAATCCCCAGCCTAAGCTTGATCGTCCCCTCCCACTGGCTGGAAAGCCGGGTAAAGGAGAGTTTTTTGGGAGCATATCCGGTGGAGGTGGTGTACAACACCGTCAATACCGATATTTTCAAGCCTACATCCAGCGATTTTCGCCGGGAGCATGGTCTGGAGGACAAGATCATCCTGCTGGGGGTTGCCAGCGTGTGGGATCGGCGCAAGGGCCTGGAGGATTTCCTGGCGCTTTCCGGCAGACTGAATGCGAAGTATCAAATCGTATTGGTGGGGCTGACGGAAAAGCAGCGCCGGGGGCTTCCGGAGAACATTCTGGGCCTGCCCAGAACCAACAGCCCCCGGGAATTGGCGGAGATCTATACCGCCGCCGACCTGTTGCTGAACCCCAGCCTGGAGGAGACCTTCGGCATGACGGTGCTGGAGGCCCATTGCTGCGGCACAGAGGCGGTGGTATACCAGGATACCGCCTGTGAGGAAATTGTCAATGCATTTGGCGGCCGGGCGGTTCCCCGGGGCGTGGAGAACCTGTTGGAGGCGGTACTTTCCTGGGAGAAGGAGCGGAATCCATGACGGAATTTGACTTTTTGAATCAAAAATGGAAAAAGGCGCTGTTTGGATTATTCCTGTTTGCCATGCTGCTGCTGGCCAGAGACACCTTGGTGACCTCCTCTATTTTGGGCTTTACCAAAGCCCAGGCCTTGATGCTGGCACTGACCGCGTTGCTGGGCGCTGCTTTCCTGGCGGCGAACCGAAAGCGGCTGAAAGCCATCGTCACTGACTGGCGGATGGGGTTTCTGGGATTTCTGGCGCTGCTTTTGCTGCTGCCCATGGTGGTGAAGCGGGATTGGCAGATGATGTATTTCAGCATTTTGTTCTGCCTGGCCTTCGCGGTATTTCTGACCTATTTTGCATCGATGCGGGATGTTGCCAAGCTTTACGTGGTGATGTTAACTGCGTTGGCGGCATACTCCGTCCTGGCGACCTATGGGCTAAAGGAGCTGGCCGGGGCGGGCGTTCTGAAGGTGCCGGTGTTCTGCAATTCCAATGACTGGGATTTTTACAACTTTGGTTTCTGCTATGTGGTGACCTGGCCGTTGTGGCATCGAAATTTTGGTATTTTTCGGGAGCCTGGGGTCTATCAGTTCTTCCTGCTGCTGGCCCTGTATCTCAATCACTACCGGGTGGATTGGAAACGGGCCTGGACGCGGTGGCTGGTCAGCGGGATTCTGGCCGTCACCATGGTGACCACCTTTGCCATTGGCGGCATCGCGGAGCTGGGGCTTCTGGCAATATTTGTCTACTTTGATCAGAAATGGTATCGGACAAAGGCAGGGCGAATCGCGGGGCTGTGCGCGGTGGCGGTGGTGCTGGCGCTTCTGGCCCACATTCTGATTACCATCCGAACCACAGCCTTTGAATTCAGCATTTACTATGAGTTTTACGACATGTTCCTGCGGCTGACGACCCCCTCGGATTCCTCCGTTGACCGGCTCAGCGCCATTTTTACGGATCTGTCGTTTTTTGGAAAGCATCCTCTGTTTGGGGATACCCTGGCGGAGGTGCTCCACGGAACCAATCACAATACCAGCTCCACGCTGATTCAGTATGCCATTTTCGGCGTGCTGGGCGGGAGCCTACATGTGGCGGCCTGGGTGGCGCTGATCTGGGAGCGGAAACGATCCATTGTGGGCAATCTGTGTCTGCTGGGAATCCTGTTCCTGTCCTTCAACACCCAGAATCTGGTTGCGGACGTATTTTTCTGGCTGTTCCCGATGATGGCGCTGACCGAACGGGGACTGACCTACTTCCGGAGGAAAGGAGAGCGTGCAAATGGAACAGGCATTGCTGCGCAGGGTACAGCTGACCCAGCTGGAGATCGCCAAGGAGATCAAGCGGGTCTGTGAGGAAAACGGCATCCGGTATTTTCTGGACGCGGGCACCTTCCTGGGGGCTGTCCGGCATGGGGGCTTCATCCCCTGGGATGATGATATGGACATCGGAATGCTGCGCTCCGATTATGAGAAATTCTGCCGCATCGCGCCGGAGAAGCTGAAGAAGGAATACTGCCTGCAAACCTGGTATACCGAGCCAAATTACGGCCTGCCCTTCGGCAAGGTGATGAAGCGGGGCACAGTGTATTTGGAGAGCAAAAAAACCCGCCGCCTCCAGGAAAACGGCTTCTATGTGGATATTTTCCCTTTCGACGACGTACCCACTTCGGAGGAGGGGCGCAAAGACCTGGCCAGGCGGCTGCTGCAAATTTACCGGGTTCGGTTGATGAAATGCGGCTACAAGCCCTGGATGGAGGAGGATCGGATTCTCTGGAAAAAGCGGCTTGGGTATGTATATTACCAGATCCGGGCGCTGTTCGCCGCCAAAAAGGAGTTGGCCCGGGCCTATGATGCCCTGGCGGAATCCATCCCGGAAACGGGCCTTGTCTGCGAACAGAGTGCCATGACGGCGCCGATGTACTTTGAACGGAGCTGGTGCGAGGAGCTGGCGATGTACTCCTTTGAAGGAGTCGCCTTCCCCGGCCCCAAGGAATATGACAAATTCCTCACCGCCATGTATGGCGATTATATGCGCCTTCCCCCGGAAAATGAGCGGGAAAACCGCCATCAGATTGTCCAGATTGATTTCGGCACGGAAACCCAAAAGGAAGAGACCAAATGAAGCGAGTTCTGTTTTTGACCAATTACCCATCCCCCTACCGGGTGCACTTTTTTGACGAGCTGGGAAAAAGCCTGGATGTGACGGTGCTCTATTCCGACCAGGTGGCGGACATTACCCACCGGGATCCAAAGTGGTTCGAGGCGGGCGAGGGGGGCTTTCACCCGGTGCAGCTGCGGAAAACCGCTGCCTTCCGGGAGGAAAACCTGTGCCTGGATGTGCTGCCCTGGCTGAAAAAGCCCTTTGACCATATTGTCATCTGCGGCTACGCCTCGCCGACGGCGATGCTGGCCATGGCCTGGCTGCGGCTGCACCGGGTGCCCTTTTACATGGAAGTGGATGGCGGCCTGATCCGGGAGGACAGCGCGGCCAAATACCGCTTCAAGCGGCTGCTGGTCAGCGGCGCTACCTACTGGCTCAGCAGCGGCCCCAAAACCACGGACTATCTTGTCCATTATGGAGCCAAGGAAGAAGCCGTGCGGACATATCCCTTCACCTCTCTCTGGGAACGGGACATTCTGCCCCAAATTCCCACCCTGGAGGAAAAACAGTCCCTTCGCCGGAAGCTGGGGATGATGGAGAACCAAATTGTCCTGTATGTGGGCCGGTTTACCCGGGCCAAGGGCATGGATGCCCTGCTGGAGGCGTCTACCACCCTGGATTCGGATACCGGCGTTTATTTCGTAGGCGGTGAGCCGGAGAAGGCTCATCTGCGTTTCTGCGAGAGCCAGGGGTTGTCCAATGTCCACTTTGTGGGCTTTCGGAGGAAGGAACAGCTGACTGATTATTACAAAGCAGCAGATCTGCTGGTGCTGCCCACGGAAAGCGATGTTTGGGGCCTGGTGATCAATGAGGCCATGGCCTGCGGCCTGCCGGTGGTTACCACGGATCGATGCGTGGCCGGGTTGGAGCTGGTGGAGGACGGTGTCAACGGCTATCTGGTGCCGGTGAATGACCGGGAGGCCCTGGCGGAGAAGCTCCAGCTGGTTCTCAGCGCCGATTACCGGGAGATGGGAGAGCGGTCTTTGGAGAAGATCCGCCCATATACCCTGGAAAATATGGCAAAATCCCATGTGGAAATCTTTGAAAATGAGGGCTGAACCATGCACATCCTCTACGCGGTGACCACCTGCTCCAACCGAACCTACCGGCGGCTGTTTGCGAAAGTGGCGGTCAAACCGGCCTTTCAATCCCAGAAATACCACCGCCTGCTCATTGAGGGCCTGGCGACGAACAGCAGGGTGGACGTGATTGCCAACCCGCCGGTGAACCGCGCGGTGCTGGATCAAGCCTTTATCCGTCTTTCTCGGGAGGAGGAGGGGGGCGCCTGCTACCATAACCTGCCCGCCATCCGTAATCCTCTGTTGAAAGCGGCCTGGGTGGGACTGGGAACCTTCTTTCAGATTCTTCGCTTGGCGGATCGGGATTCCGCGGTGGTGGTGGACGGACTGAACCGGGTCACCGCTCTGGCGGGAATGTTGGCGGCCCGACTGCGGCGGATACCTTGCGTAGGCATTGTGACGGATCTGCCGGACATGCTGGGTGGCGGCGGCTTTTCCAAAAAGCTTGCCAATTTCGTCATTGACCATTGTAGCGCCTATGTATTTTTAACCCAGGCCATGAATGGGCGTCTGAATCCAACGGGAAAGCCGTATGTCATTTTGGAGGGCCACGCCGACATTGCCATGGAGAAGCGCACGCCCTCTTTGGAGAAAAAGCAGCATCCCCGTGTGTGCCTGTATGCCGGGGGCGTCAGCCGGCAGTACGGCCTGGCCAATTTGGTGGAGGGCTTCCGCCTGGCGAACCTGCCGGATACCGAGCTGCATATCTACGGCCCCGGAGACTATGTGGAGGAATTAAAGACGGTGGCGGCGGAGGACAGCCGGGTAAAATACGGCGGGATGCTGCTGAACACCGAGATCGTGGACAAGGAGATGGAGGCCACGCTGCTGGTCAATCCCCGGCCCACATCGGAAGAATTTGTGAAGTATTCCTTCCCCTCCAAAACCATGGAGTACATGTCCACCGGAACGCCGGTGCTGACCACGGTGCTGCCGGGAATGCCGGAGGAATACCATTCCTATGTGAATTTGATCCGGGAGGAAACGCCCCAGGGCATTGCCCGTGCGCTGCGGGAGACCCTGGAGCGCAGCGACGAGGCGCTGCTGGAGCAGGGAATGGCGGCGAGAAGCTTTGTGCTGACCCAAAAGGACAATGTGACCCAAGCGGGTAAAATTCTGGAAATGCTGACTAGGATGCAAAGGAAGTGACAAACCATGCGGCTGCTGTGGCTGTGCAATACCGCCCCCGGGGTGGTGTGTTCTCATATCAGCGGAAAGCCCACCGGCGGGGTGAACTGGGTGGATCATGTCCTCAGCGGCCTGCGCCGCCAGGGCCTCACCATCCGGATCTTGTTCCGGGGGGAGGGCGGCAGCGCGCAGCTGGATGACGGCTGCGGCTATGCCGCCTTTTCGGAGCCTTTGCCACACCGGTATTACCCGGAGCTGGAGAAACGATTCCGGGCGGAAATCCGTTCCTTTCAACCGGATGTGATCCACAGCTGGGGCCTGGAATATGGCCATACCCTGGCCATGGTGAACGCTGCCCAGGCGGAGGGAAAGCTGCCCTGCATGGCGGCCAGCATCCAGGGCCTGTGCGGCTTCATTGCCCGGCATTACGCCGAGGGCATTCCGGAGCGGGTGCAGCGAAGCGCCACCTTTCGGGATTTTGTCCGCCGGGACAATATTCGGCAGCAGCGGGAAAAGTATGTGCTGCGGGGCCGGATGGAGGCCCAGGCCATGAAAATGCTGAGCCACGTCATTGGCCGCACCGACTGGGATCGGGCCTGCGCGAAAACATGGAATCCGGACATTGTCTATCATTTCTGTGGGGAAACCCTGCGGGAGCCTTTTTACCAGGGGCAGTGGCGCTATGATGCCTGCCGTCCCCACCGGATTTTCGCCTCCAGCTGCGAATACCCGGTGAAGGGGTTCCACTATCTGCTGGAAGCCTTTTCGGAGGTGCTGAAAACCTACCCGGACGCTACGCTGGCCGTCCCCGGAAGAAGCTTTCTTTCCGGCGGGGCCCAGGCCCGTCTTCGTCGGGGCAGTTATGAAAAGTATCTGGAAACCCTGGCAAAACAATGGAATTTGACGGATAAAATCGAATTTCTGGGGGATCTCAGCGGGGAGGAGATGAAGGCGGCTTATGTAAGCGCCAACGTCTTTGTCCTGCCCTCCACCATAGAGAATTCCCCTAACTCCCTGGGGGAGGCCATGCTGCTGGGGGTTCCTTGCGTAGCCAGTGACGTAGGCGGTGTGTCCAGCCTCATGCGCCACGGCAGCGAGGGCCGGATTTACCAGTCAACCGCTCCCTATATGCTGGCATATCATATCCAGACGCTGTTTGCCATGGGGCCGGAGGCGGCATCCCTGGGCCAGGCGGCCCGCGCCCACGCCCAGGTGACCCATGATCCGGAACGGAATCTGGAGACCCTGTTGGCGATTTATGGGGAGCTTGCCGGGGGAGGGAACTGCCATGGGTAAGCGCTTGAGTGTCATTGTGCCGGTTTATAACGTGGCGGCGTATCTGAGCCGGTGCGTGGATTCCTTGTTGGAGCAAAAGGACGTGGAGCTGGAAATTTTGCTGGTAGACGACGGCTCCACGGACGCATCCGGCAGTATCTGCGATGGCTACGCGGCCCGGGATTCCCGGGTGAGGGTCATCCACAAGGAAAACGGCGGCTTGAGCATCGCCCGGAACGCGGGCCTGGACGCGGCGGAGGGGGAGTATCTGACCTTCGTGGACAGCGATGATTATGTGGAGCCGGATTCCTATGGCCCCATGCTGGCGCTGGCGGAGCGCTGGGGCGCAAGGCTGGTGTGCGGCGGCCGGTATGACGTGGATGGCAATACCGGTGAAAAAACGGTGGGCTTGTGTCCCGAAAAAACCGAGCGGATTTCCGGGGAGGAGCTGGCGGGCAGGATTTTTCTGTGGGATGGCTGCGATTCCAGCGCCTGTGACAAGCTTTACCACCGCTCCCTGTTTGATGCCATCCGCTACCCGGAGGGCCGGGTCTGCGAGGATGTGCCGGTAACCTACCGGCTTGTGCTGAAGGCAGAGTGGGTTGTGCTTTGGAATCGGCCCTATTATCACTACTACCACCGGCCGGGGAGCATCACCACGGCGGAGGTGTCGGAAAAGACCCTCCATTTTTCCCAGCATACGGCGGCGATTTACGAGGATATTCGGAAAAATCACCCGAATATCGAACCACAGGCCCGCTTTTTGCGGGTAAAGTCCCTGTCCCATCTAATGCTTCTGCTGGGTCAGGCGGAGCCGGAAAAACGGCGGCAGTTTGCCGGAGAATACCGGCAGGCCCGGAGAAACTTAAGCCGCCACACGGCTTTTTTCCTAAGCAGTCCCTATTTCGACCGGAAGGAACGGCTGCGGGATCTGCTGCTGGTGCTGGGCTTGTACCGCTTTGTGCGTCCGTTCTTTCACAAAGAGGCGCAAAGCCTGTAAGGAATCTTCCATTTTTTCACTGGAGTTACCATGAAACGACAGAACCGAGTTGCTTTTTTTAATATTTTGAGCACCTTGCTGCTGCGGGGCATCTCGTTTATCACCATGCCGCTGTTCACCCGGCTGCTGGGAGACAGCGGCTATGGCGTGACCCAGATCTACAATACCTGGGTTAGTGTGCTGGCCATCGTGTTCACCCTGCAAACCCAGGGAACCCTGGTCAACGCCCGGGTAGAGTACCCGGAGGAGGAGCAGGCGCAGTACCAGTCCGCGGTTATGGGCTTGTCGCTGCTGCTGTTTTTGACTTGTGCCGCGGCGGTGCTGTGCTTCCTCGGCCCGGTTTCCGCGGCGCTGAAGCTGGATCGGCTGCTGATCGTGCTGATGCTGCTTCAGGCCTTTGGCACCTACTGCGTCAATTTCCTGAACATGAAGTTCGTCTATGAGTTCAAGGCGGGCCGGAACATGGTGCTGTCCCTGGTGGTCACCCTGGTGACCCTGGGGCTTTCCCTGGCGTTGATTCTGCCCATGCCCCAGGAGCAGCGGTATTACGGCAGAATCGTGGCTATTGCCGCGACCTATAGTGTACTGGGCATTCCTGCCTGCATCTACATTCTGGCGAAGGGAAAGACGCTGGTTCACCGGGAGTATTGGAAATTCTGCGTTGGCTTGGCCATTCCGGTGGTATTTTATAACCTGTCGGATCTGATCCTGGGCCAGAGTGATAAGGTCATGGTGCAGCAGATGCTGGATGACGCCCGGGCGGGCCGGTATTCCGCGGCGCTGACCTTTGGCGGCGTGATGTTTACCATTTTCGGGGCGCTGAACAATACCTGGTGCCCCTTCTTTTTTGAGGACATGAAGCAGGGGGATCGGGAGCAGGTTCGGCAGAAGGCGAAGAACTTTCTGGAGCTGTTTACCGTGCTGTCCATGGGCTTTGTTCTGCTGGTGACGGAGGTTTACCATGTGGTGGTGGATCAAACCTTCTGGGATGGAACGATGCTGATTCCCATTTTTGTATCCAGTTATTTCTTGAATTTTCTGTGTACCTTCCCCATTAACTATGAGTACTACCGCAAGCGCACCAAGGCGGTGGCTGTGGTGACCATTGGCGCTTCCCTGCTGAATCTGGGGCTGAATTATGTGCTGATCCGCTGGATGGGCATGGCGGGGGCGGCAGTGGCCACCATGCTGTCCCACGGAATCCAGCTGGGAACGCACCATGTTTACACCCGGTATTTCCTGGGAAAAGCGGATTATCCCTTCGGCTTGGGTCTGTGGGGGAAATACGCGCTGGCTTATTTTGCCGTTGTGGCGCTGGTGCTGCTGGGGCAGGACGCGGCGCTGCTGCGCTGGTGCCTGGGCGGCGCCATCGGTGTATGGGAGCTGCTGCGCATCCGGAAACGGCGGGTATTGATTTGACGGCAGGCGGTCGGGCAAAAAGCCCGGCCGCCTTTGCTTTCCAGGGTTGCAATCAAATGGGAAATGGTGTATAATACCGTTGGATTTGTGTCCATTTTTGACGGAACGACTTGCTGGCTTTGGGGGATTTGCTATGGAAAAAAAGAAGGTTTTGTTTGTGGCTACGGTGGTCAAAACGCATATCATGCAATTCCATCTCCCCTATCTGAAGATGTTCCAGGAAATGGGCTGGGAAACGGCGGTTGCTGCCCGGAATGATTACGAAGATCCGGCGGACTGCCAGATTCCCCACTGCGACCGGTATTTTGACATTCCCTTTGAACGGCTGCCCTGGAAGAAGGGTAACTTGCGGGCCTACCGGATGCTCAAAGCCATTATCGACCAGGAACACTATGACTTGATTCACTGCCACACACCGGTGGGGGCCATGATCGCCCGCCTGGCGGCCCGGGCTGCGCGGAGGAAGGGGACGAAGGTCATCTATACCGCCCACGGCTTCCACTTTTTCCAGGGTGCGCCGGTAGCCAACTGGCTGCTGTTTTATCCTGTGGAGTGGGCGTTGTCCTTCTGCACGGATGTGCTCATCACCATCAACCAGGAGGATTATACCCGGGCGAAGGGGCATCTGCACGCAAAGCGGGTGGAATATGTGCCCGGGGTGGGCATCGATACGGCCCGTTTTCGGGAGAATCCGGTTGACCGCTGGGAAAAGCGCCGGGAGCTGGGCTGTGCCGACGGGGATTTTTTGATTCTGACCGTGGCGGAAATGACCGCCAACAAAAATCACATCACCATTTTAAAGGCGTTGGCGCTTTTGAAAAACGAGCCGATGTTTGCAAACCTGCACTATTGGATCTGCGGACGGGGAGAGACCTGGCAGTCGCTGGAAAACAGCGCCAGAGAGCTGGGGATTGCGTCCCATGTCCACTTCCTGGGCTACCGGAATGACGCCCCGGAGCTGTATCCCTGCTGTGACCTGTTCGCGTTTATGCCCTACCGGGAGGGCTTGCCTGTGGCCTTGATGGAGGCCATGGCCAGCGGAGCACCCATTGTGTGCACCCGGATTCGAGGCAACCGGGATCTGATTGCCGACGGCGTTTCCGGTGTGTTCGTGGAGAATTCTCCCCAGGCCCTGGCGGAGGCCATCCGCGCCCTCTATGCCGATCCCCAGCGGCGGGAAGCACTGGGACGGGGCGCGAGGGAGGCCGTCCAGGCATTCGATGCCGAGGCGGTGTACCGGCAGATGAAGGAAATTTATTTGAGCGTATAAGGAGGCTGGCACATGGGCGGAACCTTGATCGTATCCCTGGATTTTGAACTGTTTTGGGGAATGCTGGACAAGTGCGCGCTGGCGGATTACCAGGAAAATGTCCTAGGGGGCCGGGCGGCGATTCCCAAAATGCTGGAGCTGTTTCAAAAATACGGCATTCACGCCACTTGGGCGGCGGTGGGGTTCCTGTTTGGGGAGGATTACCGACAGCTTTCCTCCTTTTTTCCGGCGGAGGCCCAGCGGCCGACCTATGACAATCCCAAGCTGAATCCCTATGGCGTTTTTTCCGGAATCGGTGATAACGAGGAAAGTGCGCCCTGCTTCTATGCGCCGTCCCTGCTGCGGCAGATTGCCGCGGCGCCGGGGCAGGAGATTGGCAGCCACACCTTTTCCCACTATTACTGCCGGGAGAAGGGCCAGACGGTGGAGCAGTTCCGGGCGGACATGCTGGCGGCCCAGGCGGTTGCCCAGGCACAGGGCTACGCGCTGACCTCGGTGATCCTGCCCCGGAACCAGTGCGAGCCGGAATATACCCAGGTTCTCCGGGAGTGCGGCTTTACCGCCTACCGGGATGAGGAAAATGACTGGATTCACGAAAAAATCAAGTTCCGTCCCCTGCTGCGGGCGCTGCGGCTGGCGGATGTGTACCTTCCGCTGACGGGTCAAGGCGGTTACCGGCCCCAAAATGAGGATGGCATCTGGAATCTGACGGGTTCCCGGATGTACAAGCCGATTTTTGGCCCGCTGCGGTTTTTGGAAAACGGGAAGCTGCGCCGGATCAAGCGCCAGATGCGCTACGCGGCGGAGCATGATCTGACCTTCCATCTGTGGTGGCACCCGCACAATGTGGGCGTCAAAACAGAGGCACATCTAAAACAGCTGGAGGAGATTTTTGCGTATTTCCGGCAGCTGCAGCAGACCTACGGGATGCGCAGCCTGAATATGGGCGAAGCCGTCCAAATGCTGGAAAAGGAGGCCGCCCGATGAAAGTGATGCATGTGCTCAATTCCCGCATTTACTCCGGCGCGGAAAAGGTGGTCTGCCAGATCATTCATTCCTTCGCGGACACAGAGGTGGAGATGGTCTATTGCAGCCCGGAAAGCGAGATCGTCGCCCGGATGCTGACCGAGCAGGGCGTGACCTATCTGCCGGTGTCCAAGCTGACACCCGGGGAGCTGGGCCGGGTGATTCGGGAACAGAAGCCGGATCTGATCCACGCCCATGATATGCGGGCGGGATTTGTATCCGCTCTTTGCTGCGGGAGCATTCCGCTGATTTCCCACATTCATAACAACGCCTATGATTCCCGGGGGATTTCCCCCAAGTCCATTGCCTATCTGCTGGCGGGGCTCAAAGCCAGGCATATTCTGTGGGTATCCAACAGTTCCTATGAAGGGTATGCGTTTCATAAGCTGTTTGCGAAGAAAAGCAGCGTGTTGTACAACATCATTGACACGGAGCAGATCTTTGCAAAAAAGGCCCAGGATCCCAATACCTATGATTTTGACCTCATCTATGTGGGCCGTCTGACCTTCCAGAAGGATCCCCAGCGGCTGATGCGGCTGTGCGCCCGGCTGAAGCAATCCCGGCCAAATGTAAAGGCGGCCATTGTGGGCACCGGAGAACTGGAGCAGGAGACAGAGGCACTTTGCCGAGAGCTGGGCTTGGAGGAAAATGTCCACTTTCTGGGCTTTCAGGATAATCCCATCAAGATGGTGGCGGACAGCAAGGCGCTGGTGCTGACCTCCCGCTGGGAGGGAACGCCCATGTGCGCCCTGGAGGCCATGGCGCTGGGAACGCCGGTGGTCAGCACCCCCTCTGATGGCATGGTGGATTTGCTGGAGGACGGCGTCAGCGGCTATTTAAGCGAGGATGACGAGGTGCTGGAGCGGGATTTGCTGAAGCTTTTCGATGACCCGGTCTGCCGGGAAACCCTGGCGGAAAACGCCCGGAGGCACTTCCTCGAAATCAACGATGCCCCCAAATACCGGCAGGCCATCTGGGACTGCTACCGGCAGGGGATGGAGACGGTATGAAGATTTTGCAGGTGATTCCCTATTTCTGCTTCGGCGGCGCGGAGACCATGTGCGAGAGTCTGACCTACGCTCTGGGAAAGCTGGGGCATACGGTGCGGGTGGTCAGTCTGTACGCCGAGCACACCCCCATCTCCCAACGGATGGAGCGGGCGGGGGTGCCCATCCGCTACCTGGATAAGAAGCTGGGCATGGATCTTTCCATGGTTCCCAAGCTGGCGAAAATCATCCGGGAGGAAACGCCGGACGTGATCCACACCCATCTGGATGTGATCAAATATACCGTTGCCGCCGCCAGACTGGCAGGGGTGAAGAACTGCGTCCATACCATCCACAACGTGGCGCAGCAGGAGGCGGAGGGACGGGTTCAGAAAATCATCAACGGCTTTTATTTCCGCCATGGCTGGTCGGTGCCGGTGGCCCTCAGCCCCCAGGTGCAGCGCACCGTGGAGTCCTTTTACGGCCTAAACCAGGCGGATATCCCGGTGATCTATAACGGCATCCAGTTGGACAGCTGTGTCCCGAAAACCGCATATTCGCTGACCGATACGCCGACACTGGTGCATATCGGCCGGTTTAATGAACAGAAAAATCACGCGCTGCTGCTACGCTCGTTTCAGCGGATTCTCGCGGCGTATCCCCAATGCCGGCTGCTGCTGCTGGGGGACGGGGAGCTGCGGCGGGAAACGGAAGCGCTTGCCGCGCGGCTGCATATCCAGGATAGCGTCTTCTTTTTGGGCAGCCAGGACAATGTGTACCCCTGGCTGAACCGGGCGGATATCTTCCTGCTGCCGTCCCGGTATGAGGGGATGCCCATGACCCTGATCGAGGCCATGGGCACGGGTCTTCCCATTGTGGCCAGCGCCGTTGGCGGTGTGCCGGATATGCTCACCGACGGAGAAAGCGCCCTGCTGACCCCCTGTGACGAGGAGGCGGTGGCCCAGGCGGTGCTTCGGCTGCTGGCGGATGAGGGGCTGCGGGCGTCTTTGGGAAAAGCCGCCTTGACACAGAGCCGCCGGTTCTCGGCGGAATACATGGCGCGGCAGTATGTCACGCTTTATCAGAAATAACCAGAGAGGGGGATTGGCTGTGGAACGGATTTCTGTGATTGTACCGGCCTACAATACCGCGCCCTGGCTGCCCCGGAGTCTGGACAGCCTGCTGGCGCAGACCTATCCCGACTTGGAGATTATCGTGGTCAATGACGGCTCCACGGATCATACCCGGCAGGTTTTGGAGGAATATGTCCAAGATCACCCCCGAATCAAAGCCATCCACAAGGAAAACGGCGGAGTCACCTCCGCCCGGCTGCGGGGCGTGGCGGAGGCCACCGGGGCGTGGATCGGCTTTATGGATGGCGATGATACGGTGGAGCCGTGGATGTATCAAAAGCTGCTGGACAATGCCCATGCCTACGGCGCGGAAATCTCCCACTGCGGCCACCAGGTGCGGTTTCCCGATGGGAGAGTGTCCTATGTCCACAATTCCGGCCAGCTCCGGGTTCAAGAGGGGCTGACAGGAGCCAAGGATCTGCTGGACGGCAGCCTGGTGGAATCCAGCCTGTGTACCAAGCTGTTCCGCCGGGAGCTGTTTGTGGGGCTGGAAGGCTGGATTGACCCGGCGATTACCATCAACGAAGATTATTTGATGAACTATTACCTGTTTGCCCAGGTGAAAAAAGCGGTATTTGAGGATGTGTGCCCCTACTGCTATCTTCTTCGCAGCGGCTCGGCTTCCTACCGGGTGCTCCACGAGCACAGCATTTTTGATCCCATCACCGTCCGGCAGACCATTTTGGATCGCTGTGTGCCGGAAATGCGCCAGGATGCCCGGCAGGCGCTGCTGCGCAATTGCCTGTTTGCCTATGCCCAGCTTTCGGTGAACCGGGAGCGGCAATATGACGGATATCGGACAAGGGTTCGGGCGCTTCTGCAGGAGCAAAAGGAATATTTTCCCTTGCTGTCCCGGCGAAATCGAATTTTGGCGAATATGATTTGCACAGCCCCCTGGAGCTTCCGAATTGCCTACCGGCTGTATGTGAAGCTGTTCCAGCGGGAGGAGGAGCACTAACCGTTTCTGAAGGGAGAAAGATGTATGGATTCGCTGCCCCTGCTCAGCGTGGTAGTCCCGGTTTATAACGTGGAAAACTATCTGGATCGCTGTATCCGCTCCATTGCGGAGCAGACCTATTCCAATCTGGAAATAATTTTGGTGGACGACGGCTCCACGGACGGCAGCGGTGCCATTTGTGATGCCTGGGCGGAAAAGGACAGCCGGGTAAAGGTCATCCATAAGGAAAACGGCGGCGCGGGACAGGCCCGAAATGTGGCTCTGGAGCAGATTAGGGGAGAACTGGTGGGCCTGGTGGACAGCGACGACTTTCTGGAAAGGCATATGTATGCACATCTGTACAGTCTGATGCGGGAGGATGTGGACATTGCCGAATGCGCCATCGGTCTGGCGGAAAGGGATGATTTTCCCATGGACGATGGAAGTATCGCCCAGATTCAGGTTTTCCCGGTGGTGGATGCCATGCGGCTGCATATTCGGGACGAGCTGTTTTGTCAGACGCCGCCCAATAAGCTATACCGCAGAAGCGTCATTGGGGACATTCGCTTTCCGGAGGGCAATCTCATCGACGACGAATTCTGGACCTACCGGGTTATCGGCAACGCCCGCCGCCTGGCCCATTCCTCAGCCTGTATGTACGCCTACCGCCAGCAACCAGGCAGCGCGATGCACAAGCCGTATTCTCTGAAGCGGCTGCAGGGCCTTACCGCCAAGGAGCAGCGATTGGCTTATGTAGCGCAGCGGATGCCGGAGCTGGAATATGAAGCCAAATTCGACCTGTTTTTTACCTGCCTGTATGCCATGCAGGGATGCTTGAAATCTTTGCCAAAGGAGGAACTGCGGTCTGCGAGACGGATGGTTCGGGACATCGTGGCAAAGATCACGCCGCTGCCTCCCAACCCGGAGGCTTCCCGGATGAAAAACCTGCTGCTGAAGCTGGCCCAGATTTCCTTTGAGCCTACCTGCCGGGGGCTGAATTTTCTGATCGATATTCATGTGCTGACATAAGGAGCGAGACTATGGAGGAATCCTTTTTCATCACCGTGTTTACGCCCACCTTCAACCGGGCTTATATTTTGGAAAACCTGTACCGTTCCTTGCAGCGCCAGAGCTTTCGTGACTTTGAATGGCTGATTGTGGATGACGGCTCGTCGGACAACACCCAGGCGCTGGTGGAGTCTTGGCGCGGGGAGGACAATCCCTTTCCCATCCGCTATGTCCGCCAGGAAAACGGTGGCAAGTGCCGGGCTATCAACCATGGCTTGAAGCTGGCCCAGGGAAAGCTGTTTTTTACCGTGGATTCCGATGACTATTTGACGGACGATGCCTTGGAGAAAGTGGCCCGCTGGGAGTCGGAGCTTCCCAAGGATCAGAAATTCTGCGGCTTTGCGGGAAACCTGGGCCTTACCCCGGAGCAGACTCCCAACCGGTTGTTCGAGGGAGGCTATTGGGACGGGACGGCGCTGGATCGGTATGGCCAGGTGGACGGAGAGCGGGCATACGCATTTTATACGGATGTCCACCGGCAGTATTTCTATCCTGAGTTCCCTGGAGAAACGTTTCTGACGGAGGCTGTGACTTGGGATCAGATGGCTCATGACGGCTACAAAATGCGGTTTTATAATGATATCATCCGGATCTGGGAATACCAGGACAACGGCTTGACCAAGGCCGGATATCAGATATTCCTGGACAATCCCCAGGGAACGGGGTTGTTCTTCCGGCAAAAGGCGGAATACCTGCATTATGACTGCAAAACCCGTCTGGGCATGTGGTACGGCTTTACCTGTGACGCGATGGATCGCTGTACCAACCGGCAGATCGCGGAATACATCGATATGCCCTTGTGGCTGGTAGGCCCCATGAAGGCGGTTCATAACATTTTGCAATTGATTCGGAAAAAGAGGTAACCTATGGCTGACATTTCGCAATCCAATTATCACATTCATATTACCGCCAAGCACCGCTGGCTGGATCTGAATTTGAAGGAGGTCTGGCGGTATCGGGACTTGATCCTTCTGTTTACCAGGCGGAATTTTGTGGTGTCCTATAAGCAGACCGTGCTGGGCCCCGCCTGGATTTTCTTGACGCCTTTGTTCAGCAGTATCGTCCAGGCCTTCGTCTTTGGCGGCATCGCGGGCATTGAGACCGATGGCATTCCCATGCTGCTGTTTTATCTTTGCAGCAACGCGGTGTGGGGCTTCTTCTCCACGTGCCTAACCAACAACGCCGGAACCTTTACGGAAAACGCCTATGTGTTTGGCAAGGTGTATTTCCCCCGGCTGACCACGCCCATCTCCAACATCCTGTCCTGCGCCATCCGGTTTGGCATTCAGATGATCCTGGTTCTGATTTTTATGGTGTATTTTCTCATCCAGGGAACGGTGCATCCCAATTGGTGGGCATGGTTCCTCATTCCGGTGGAGCTGATCCATCTGGGAATTCTGGGCATGGGCTTTGGCATTATCATTTCCAGCCTGACCACCAAGTATCGGGATCTGACGGTGCTGGTGGGCTTTGGCGTGTCCCTGTGGATGTATCTGACCCCCATTGTTTACCCTTTGTCTACGGCGGCGGAGGGCTGGATGAAAACCGCGCTGATGATCAACCCGGTGACCATTCCCGTGGAGCTGATGCGCTTTGCCATTTTGGGGAAGGGCACCTTCCATCTGGGGTACTACAGCCTGTCCTGGGTGGTGACGCTCTTGGTGGCGGTGCTGGGCATCATGATCTTCAATAAGGTCGAGCGGAACTTTATGGATACGGTGTAAGGAGGGAAAGCCATGGAAGAACAGAAAATTGCCATCCGGCTTTCCGGGGTCAAGAAGCGCTACAAACTGGGTCAAATTGGCGGCGGAACGCTGACCGCTGACCTGCAAAGCTGGTGGGCAAGGGTTCGGGGAAAAGAGGATCCCAACACCTTGATCGGAACAGACCAGCGCCTGGTGGGGCAGACCTTCATGGCCTTAAACGGCATTGACCTGACGGTATATAAGGGGGAGGCCCTGGGCATCATCGGCGGCAACGGCGCGGGAAAGAGCACCATGCTGAAGCTGCTGTGCCGGGTCACCGCCCCCACGGAGGGTGAGATCGACATCTACGGCCGGGTGGCCTCCATGCTGGAGGTGGGTACCGGCTTCAATGGAGAAATGACCGGCCGGGAAAATGTCTATATGAACGGCGCGATTTTGGGCATGACCAAGGCGGAGATCGACGCCAAAATGGAGGATATCATCGAATTTTCCGAGGTGCGGGATTTCATCGACACCCCGGTCAAGCGCTATTCCAGCGGCATGTTTGTCAAGCTGGCCTTCTCTGTGGCGGCCCATTTGGACAGCGAGATCATGATTATGGACGAGGTGCTAGCGGTGGGCGACGTGGCATTCCAGCACAAATGCCTGGATAAAATGCGTTCCGTGGCCAAAACCGAGGGCCGGACGGTGCTGTATGTGTCCCACAATATGAACACCATCCGCCGCCTGTGTGACCGGTGCATCGTGCTGGACAAGGGCAGGATCCTTTTTGAGGGGGATGTGGAGAAGGCTATTGAGATTTATCTCAGCAACGCCCACGAGCAGTGGTCGAATTGCCAGACGGAGTTTGATCTGACCGAGGCCCCCGGGCGTTCCCCCTATACGCCGGGAGACGCGCAGATTACCTATGTCAAGCTGCTGGACAAGGCCAGCGCCATGTATGGTTCTGGAGAGAAGCTGCGCTTTGAAATGCGGATTCTGACGAAAAGAGCCTTTTCGGATCTGCGGCTGCGGCTGGAGCTGCGCTATGGCGACGAAACCCCGGTGGGTACCATGCCGGATGTATCTCTGGGCAGCTGCCAGGAAAACGGGGAACGAAGCTATACGGTGGAATTTGACCCCATCCAGCTGACCAACGGCAAATACCGGCTGGATATGGTGCTGTTTGAGAAGGACGACTGCGGCAACAGCTACGACCAGGAGCTGCTGTTGCCTGCCTTCTTCTTTGAGGTGCAGCAGCCGGAGGAGCTGGTCTGGAACCAGACCAACTGGGGCCATATCCGGTTCCCGGATGCGGTGGTGACGCCTCTGGGTGTGGAGGAATAGACAATGGAGAAAATTCGCCTCCTGTTTGTGCATCACAGGCTGGTATGCGGCGGCGCGGAGCAGGCGCTATATGATTTGATCGGTCTGCTGGACAAGCAGCGGTTCCAGGCGTCTGTATTTGTCCAAAACCCCGGCGGGGAGTGGGAACAAAAGTTCCGGGATGCGGGCATCGAGGTTCTCTACGACTATTCCTGCCGCCAGCCCACGTTCAATCCCGTGAAAAAGCTGGGAAACCTAAACAAAAAGCGCCGCATCCAGAAGGCGTATCAAAATGGAGGGGCGGGGCTGCTGGACGTATGCCTGCCCCAAGGTGCGGACATTGTGATCTCCTACAATGTCTGGGAAAACGAGGAACTGGTGTTCGCGGAAAACGCCAAAACGGTGAAATATATCCATGGTGATCCCGGCACCAACCCGGATTACCGGGCGGAGGCGGTGAACCATAAGGCGCTGTTGTCCCGGTTTGACCGGATTGTCTGCGTGTCCCGGTCGGCCTGGACGGCCTTCCGGGAGCTGAGCGGCCTGACCGAGGGCGTGGAGCTGCACTACAATCCCATGAACAGCGACCACGTTCGGGAGTTGGCGCAAGCGGAAGTGGAGCTGCCCCAGGATGTGCCGCTGATCTGCGCGGTGGGACGGCTGTCGGTGGAGAAGGCCTTTGAGCGGCTGGTGATCATCCACAAGCGCCTGCTGCAGCGGGGCATCCTCCACAAGCTGGTGATCGTGGGGGACGGGGTAGATCGGGAGTACCTGCGCCGGATCATCCGGGCAACGGACACCCAGGATAGTGTGATTCTGGCGGGGTATCAAGCCAATCCCTACCCGTATATGAAGCGCAGCCGGTTCCTGGTGAACAGCTCCTATACCGAGGGCCTGCCGGTGATCGCCATGGAGGCGCTGTGCCTGGGGGTGCCCATTGTGGCGCCGATTCCCTCGGTGGGGGAAATGTTCGGCGGAGAGGTCTGCGGGATCATAACCCAAAACGACAATGCCAGCCTGGAAGCGGGCATTGCCCGGATGCTTACGGACGAAGATTTCTACCGCCAGGCAAAGCAGGGCGCGGAGAACCGCAGCGCGTTCTTTGACGGAAAGCGAATGGTGCGGGAGCTGGAAACCCTGTTTGCGGAGGTTGCCAGGGAAACAAAATGAAAAGCGGGGGAGAAGGGTCATGGCGGAAATCAGTGTGATCGTACCGATTTTTAATACCGAAAAGCTGCTGCCCCGATGCGTCGGCAGCATTTTGGCCCAGTCCTTCCGGGATTTTGAACTGATCCTGGTGGACGACGGCAGCACCGACGGCAGCGGCGGCCTGTGTGATGCCTATGCCGCCCAGGACAGCCGGGTGCGGGTGCTCCATCAGAAAAACAGCGGCGTAGGCGCAGCCAGAAACGCGGGACTGGATTGGGCCGCGGCCAACAGCGACAGCGGCTGGATTACCTTTGTGGACAGTGATGACTGGATTCACCCGCAGATGCTATCCTGCCTTTTGGAAACCGCGAAAAGCTGCCACGTCAGCATCAGCATCTGCGGTTATCTGGAAACGGAAAACGGCCCGTTGGCGCCGGAGAAAAACCAGTGGAGCGTGGAGCGGTGGAAACCGTCGGACTTTTACCGGCAGCAGATGACCCTGGCCACGGTGCCTTGGGGAAAGCTCTATGCCAAGGCGTGTTTTGAGACGGTTCGCTATCCGGTGGGAACCTATTTTGATGACGAGTATGTGACCTACCGGCTGCTGTTTGCCCAGGAATTTCTGCCGGTGGTGCCCGCCCCGCTGTACGCCTATTACTGGAATCCGGCGGGCTTGACCAAAAAGCCCTGGAATCCCCGGCGGCTGGAGGTCTGGGATGCCTATGAGCAGCAGGTGGCGTTTTTTGCCGGGGATCCGGAAATGCTGCGGTTTCGTTACCGGGAGTATCTGGACAATTCCTATGCCCAGCTGCTGGAGGTGCGTTCCGCCCCCAACGCGCAAGAACGGAAAAAGAGCGACCGCTATATCCGCCGCCGGCTGCGCAAGCTCATCCGGCGGGCCTGGAAGCTGGGCTTCATCGAATTCTGGATGGATTACGACATGCTCTACGCCTGCAGCCCGGTGAGTACAAAGCTATACCGGTTCTGGCTGGACAGGAAATAGCGGGATTGATACTATTATCTGATAAAACCATTTGGCTTTATCAGATAGACACCGCCTGGCGGCGTTGTCAGGCTTGCATGATAGAAATTTGGAAAGGAAGGGAAAGCCGATGCCAAAGGTCAGCGTAATCGTGCCGGTATACCGGGCGGAAGCGTATTTGAACGACTGTGTGGACTCCATCCTATCCCAGACTTTCTCGGATTTGGAAGTGTTTCTGGTGGACGACGGAAGCCCGGACGGCTGTGGGGCGCTGTGCGATGCCTATGCGGCCCGGGACTGCAGGGTTTCGGTGATCCACCAGGAAAACCAGGGCCAGGCTGCGGCGCGAAATCACGCCCTTGCCAAGGCCCGGGGAGAATGGGTCTGCTTTGTGGACAGCGACGATCTGATCCATCCCCAGATGGTGGAGCGGCTGCTTTCCGCGGCGGAGGGCAGCGGCGCGGGCATCAGCATGTGCCGGATGCTGGAGGCGCAGACACCGCCGGAGGTTTTTTTTCGGGAGTGTGACGGCGCCTGGCAAAGCTTGCCCATGGACGAGGAAACCCTGCTTTCCCTCTATGACCGGGACGAATACCCCGGCTGGGTGGCCTGCGCCAAGCTGATTCGCCGGGAGATCGTGATGACCCACCTGTTCCGGGAGGGACGGGTCTACGAGGATAATGAGGCGGTGTGCCACTGGCTGCTGCAAGCAGGATACCTGGCGCGGATCGATCAGAGCCTGTATTTTTACCGGGGAAACCCCAATAGCACCACCAAAAGCGCCTTTTCCCGGAAACGGCTGGATTATCTGTGGGCGTTGGAGGGCATCTTGAATTGCTACGGCGCCGCGGGCTATCCGCGCCTTCGGGAGCGGTTCCTCCAGCGGTACGCGGAGGCGGCAGCCAGCGCCATTCGGGGCGCCCGGGAGATTCTCAAGGAGCCGGGCTTGGCACGGCAGACGGAAAGAAACGTCTGGCGGTTCCTTTGCCGGGAAAAGCTGCGGCTGAACGCGGCGCAGTTGGATCAGTTGTTGGATGCCGCCCATCCCAAGCTGATCCGGTTTTACTGGCCGGTGGCGGGGGCCGTCCGCACCCTTCGGCAGACGGGCTTTGGCGGACTGTGGCGAAAAATCCGAAGGTGGTTCGGGAAAGGAGCGGAGACATGAGCATTCCCAAAATCATCCATTACTGCTGGTTTGGCGGAAAACCCAAGCCAAAGCTGGCGGAAAAGTGCCTGCAAAGCTGGAAAAAGTTCTGCCCGGACTACCAGATTCTGGAGTGGAACGAGGACAATTTCGACATTTCCACAGCACCGCTGTACGTGCGTCAGGCCTACGAGGCGGGCCGCTGGGCCTTTGTCACGGACTATGTCCGGCTGCGGGGGCTGACGGAGCTGGGCGGTATTTACATGGACACGGACGTGGAGGTCATCCGGCCTCTGGATCCCTTCCTGGAGCAGAAGGCCTTCGCGGGCTTTGAACATGTGGAACGAGTCCAGACAGGGCTTTTGGCCTGCGAAAAGGGCTTCCCACTGTTTCTGGACTTTCTACGTTATTATGACGACGCCACGTTCCTGCGCCCGGACGGCACCGTGGACACCACCACCAATGTGGAGGTTTTGACCAATCTGTGCCGCCAGAGGGGTCTGGTGCTGAACGACCGGTTCCAGGTGGTGGAAGGCCTTGCCATCTATCCCCGGGAGGTATTCTGCCCGGTGGATTTTGATACCAAAAAGCTGAAAAAGACCCGAAAAACCGTGACCATCCATTGGTTTTCCGGCAGCTGGCACACCCAGGAGGAATTGGATGCCATGGCGGAGGAAAAGCGGCAGCAGCGCCGGGAGCGGCAGAGCAATCTCCGGGTCGCCATCGGCAGCAAGCTGCTGGGAGAAACGGGCTATGAGAGGCTGAAAGCCATTTTAAAGAGAAAGTAAGGGATCGCCATGCCGAATATCAGCGTGATCGTGCCGGTCTATAAGGTGGAACCGTTTTTAAAGCGGTGTGTGCAGAGTATTCTGGAGCAAACCTACCAGGATTTTGAAGTGATCCTGGTGGATGACGGCAGCCCCGACCGCTGCGGGGAACTGTGCGAGGAATATGCGCAGAAAGATGCCAGGGTGCGGGTACTCCATCAGGAGAATGGCGGCCTGTCCGCCGCCCGGAACACGGGCATCGACTGGGCCTTTGCCAACAGCGACAGCCGCTGGCTGGCCTTTGTGGACAGCGACGACTGGGTGCATCCGGCGTTTTTGCAGACTTTGTACGATACCGCAGAGCAGACCCTGTGCAAAATCAGCGCCTGCGGGCTTTACCGTACCGGGGGAGAGGAGATCCCGCCCCAGACGGATTTTTCGGCAACATGCCTGAATGCGGACGATTATTACTGTGGCCAGATGCATGACGGACTGACGGCGGTGGCTTGGAACAAGCTTTACCACAAATCCCTTTTTAAAAGCCTGCGCTATCCCATCGGAAAGCTGCATGAGGATGAATTTACCACCTACCGGGCCATTTACGCGGCGGGAAAGATCGGCGTGACCCCGGCCCGGCTGTATGCCTATTACCAAAACCCCGAGGGGATCATGCGCTCCCAGTGGAATCCCCGCCGGATGCACATGCTGGAAGCCTTTGAGCAGCAGATCGCCTTTGCCCAGCAGACCGGCAATGCCCGGCTGCTGAACAAAACCGCCGAGCAGTATATTTACAGCACCTACGAACAGCTTTCCCAGGCCCAGATCGTTTACCGCAAGGAACTGCGCCGAAAACTCCGGGCCGCGTTGAAGCTGGGCCGGGAATGCGGCTGCTTTCCCTTGGAAAGAAGCCGCCTCTGGGCCTACGAAAAGGCCTATCCCGTGAAACCGCTGTGGTGGCTGATTGCCAGAATAAAGTGAGGAACCCAATGAACGATGTGATTTCGGTGATCGTGCCGGTTTACAATGTGGCGCGGTATCTGCCCCAATGCCTGGACAGCATCTTAAGCCAGGATCACCAGGCGCTGGAGGTGATCGTCATTGACGACGGCTCCACCGACGGCTCCGGGGCAATCTGTGACGAATACGCCCGCCGGGACAGCCGGGTGCGGGTGATTCACCAGGAAAACGGGGGCGCCGCCTCGGCAAAAAACGCGGGGTTGCGGGCTGCCACGGGGGAATACCTGAGCTTTGTGGACAGCGACGATTTTCTGGAGCCGAATGTCTATGGGTTTATGGTGGAAACGCTGAAAACCCAAAACGCGGACGCGGCCCAGTTCAATTTCCGGGACGTATACCAAAGCCGGACGGAGGAGCAGTGCCTTTGGACGGGAACGGGGCAGCTGACCAGCACGGAATATCTGCTGCGCTTTCCCAAGGACTGGACTTGCTCCCTGCTGTGGAACAAGCTGTATAAGCGGGCCATTTTTGACGGCGTGTTTTTTGAGGAAGGCCACAAGATCGACGATGAGTATTTTACCTACCAGGGCTTTCTGCGGGAGCGCCGGATTGTTTGGGACGAGCGGATCATCTATAACTACCGCAAGCGGGCTTCCAGTGTGATGGCCTCGCCGGAGGCGGCGGAACGGCGGCTGCTGGACGGCATGGATGCCGTTGCCAAGCGCCGGGAGGCGGTTACCCGGGCATATCCCCAGCTGCGCCGGGCCTTTGATGAGAATTATTTGGATGCGATTTGGTATCTGTCGGCCAACGCGGCGCAGGAAGCCACGATTGTGAGCCTAAAGAAGCGGCTAAAGGAATATGCTTGCACCTGGGGCAATTCCCTGCCTCCCCGATACCTGTGGCCAAAGCTGTGGCATTTGGCTGTCACCAGCCCGCAGAGGCTGGTTCAAGAAAACGAACGGGACAAAGAATGCGACAATATCCAGGAATATTTCGCGTAACGCTGAAAAAAGAGGGAAGACCCATGAAGAACAAAACAGAATTCTGGAAAACGCCGGCAGCGGCGGCGATGCTTACGGCGCTGGCAGCGGGGCTGCTGGTTCACCTGTTTGGCCTGGTGAACATCCTGCACAACAACGATGATATCTGGCAGCAGCCCATGGGTTACGGAGCGGGCATTACCTCCGGACGGTGGCTGCTGACGGTTCTGGGGGATTTCCTCTCCAGACAGGGCTTTGGCTATAATCTGCCGGTGGTGAACGGGGTGCTGTTCCTGGTGCTGGTGGCCCTGTGCAGCGGGGTGATCGTGGCCGTGCTGCCCATTCGCTGCCGGAAGATGGCAGCGCTGTTCGGCGCGCTGTTCGCGGTGTTTCCCGCCATCACCAGCGTGCTGTTTTTTAAGTATACCACTGTGTACTATGGCTTGGCGCTGCTGCTGGCGGTGCTGGCGGCCTGGACACTCCGGGAGGACACGAAGCTGGGACTGCTGCTGTCGGCCCTGTGTACGGCCCTGTCTCTGGGAATATACCAGGCCTATGTGCCGGTGACGGTTACCTTGCTGGTGCTGATGCTGCTGCGGCAGACGCTGGAGGGAAAGACGGATGGGAAGAAGCTGCTTCTGCGGGGGCTGTATTTCTGCGCCGGGCTGATCCTGGGCGTACTGCTGTACTTCGTGTTCCTCAAGATATCCCTGGCGGTTTACCATACCGCGCTGAGCGACTACCAGGGCGTGGACAACATGGGCAGAATCTCCCTGGGCGCTCTGCCCAAGCTGATTCGGCGGGCAGTGGGAGACGTGTGCAAGCTGCCGATCTACGACTATTGCGGACTGGCCAATGTGGGCCTTCTGAAGCTGGCTTATGTGGTTCTGGCGGGCGTATCCGCCGTCCTGGGAGTGTACACGGTTCTGACGCGGAGACTGAAGCCGGGACAGCTGGGGATGACGCTGCTGCTCTGCGCGGCACTGCCGGTGGCGCTGAATTTTGTGGTGATTAT
Organism: uncultured Clostridia bacterium; assembly: GCA_945946745.1. Lineage (GTDB taxonomy): Bacteria > Bacillota > Clostridia > Oscillospirales > Oscillospiraceae > Faecousia. The sequence continues at coordinate 32,122 of CAMEWZ010000002.1, forward strand.
GTGCCCGGACACCTTGATTTACACCTTGATGGTGGCGTCCTTTGCTCTGATTCCCTGCATCCCCATGGTGCTGCTGGAGGTTTTTCCTGTGGACAGAGGCGGCAGGCTGAAGGCGGCGGCGGGAAAGCTCACCGCCGTGGCGGTGGCGGCGCTGATTTTCGGCTATGGCTATTACGCCAATGTGAATGATACCGCCATGTACTTCGCCAACCGGCAGGTGGAGAACTATTGGAGCACCCTGGTGGCCCAGGTTCGGATGACGGAGGGCTTTGACACGGACAAGCAGTGGGCGCTGATCGGCGAAATTTCGGATCCCCTGCTGGGCAGCGGCTGGGTGGACGGCGTGACCTACGGCGGAAACCGGTTCACCGACGATCTGCTGAATCAATATTCCCGGCTGGCCTGGGTGACCCATTATCTGGGCTACCGGGTGCCGGAGGCCAGTGAGCAGACCATTGCGGCGCTGGCCGCGTCCGACGAGGTAAAGGCCATGCCCTGCTGGCCCAATTATGGCTCCATCCGGGTGATCGGGGACACGGTGGTTATCAAGTTCCAGGAGATGTCCCAGGGATAGAAAAAAGAGGAGTATTGGGTATGAAAACCGTAAAAATCAAATTTGTGGGAAAAAGCGCCGGACTCCGGCCGGAGGACAACCTGGTATGCTACTATCTGCAAAAGAACGGCTATGAGGTGGTGCTTTCGGAGGAACCGGACTATGTTATCTGCGACGTATTTGGCAATCCGCCCTATGCATACTGCCGGTATCCCCAGATCCGGATCTTTGAAAGCGGGGAGAATTATACCCCGGATTTCAATGTGATGGACTATGCCATCTGCCGCTATCCCATCTCCTTTTCCGACCGCTGCTTTTATCTGCCCGGCTGCACCAATCCGGGAGACCATTGGCATGCGCTGGCGAAGAAGGATCGGAGCCGGTATGACCTGGAATTCCTCCGGGCGAAGCCTTACTTTGCCAATTTTATATCCGGGCATGATTCCGAGCACAACATCCGGGGCGATTTCTTCCGCAAGCTGAACCAGTACAAACGGGTGGAAGCTGCGGGAACTCTGTACAACAACATGCCCGGCGGCCAAACGGTGGACTGGTTGGACGGCAGCAAGACAGAGCTGCAAAGAAAAAGCAAATTTACGATCTGCTTTGAAAGCACCTGCCACTATGGCTTCATCACGGAGAAAATCACCGACGCGTTCTACGCCGATACCATTCCCATCTACTACGGCAGCCCAAACATCACCGAGATCTTCAACAAAAACGCCTTCATCAACTGCACGGATTATCCCAGCTTTGACGCGGTGATCGAGAAGATCAAAGAGCTGGATCAGGATGACGAAAAATATCTGGAAATGCTCCGTCAGCCCATTCTGGTGGATCCTACCTATCCCGAAAGGCTGGACAAGGCGCTGGAGCAATTCCTCTTAAACATTTTTGAGCAGCCCTATGACCAGGCCTACCGCCGCTGCCGGGCTTATTATCCCAAGAATCATGACGATTATCTGGCAAACTGCATCGAGCCGACGAAGGGGTATCTACTGAAGCAGCGCCTCAAGCAGGCGCTGTCCCGGAAAGAGAAAGAATAGGAAAATGCTGATCGGGTTAACGCAGCAACGACTATGCCTTCGCTGGAATTTTTAAATTTGTCCCAAAGGGACACCTTAACTGTCAACTGTCAACTTTCCACTGTCAACAGCCTTCCCGATACGATATGGGGGAGGCTGTTTTTGTGCTTTCCACCAGAAAAACGAAAGAAACCCTTGCATTTGACAACGCTTTGCAATATAATAAATTGAATTATCATCTTTTGACATGAGGTTTTGCTGTGTATCTGAAATCTTTGGAATTACAGGGCTTTAAATCCTTTCCGGATAAGACCCTGATCCGGTTCGGTGATGACATTACCGCCATCGTCGGCCCCAATGGCTCCGGCAAGTCCAATATTTCCGACGCCATCCTCTGGGTCATGGGCGAGCAAAGCTCCAAGACCCTCCGGGGCGCGAAAATGGAGGACGTGATCTTCGGCGGCACCCAGAAGCGTTCCGCCGTGGGGTTCGCGGAGGCGACCTTGACGCTGGACAATTCCGACCGGGAGCTGGCCTATGATGCCGACGAGGTCATGGTCACCCGGCGCTATTACCGCTCCGGGGACAGCGAATTTTACATCAACAAGCAGTCCGCCCGGCTTAAGGACATCAACGAGCTGTTTATGGACACCGGCCTGGGCAAGGAGGGCTACTCCAATATCGGCCAGGGCCGTATTGACGAAATCCTCTCCCTAAAAAGCGGCGACCGCCGGGAAATTTTTGAGGAGGCGGCGGGCATCTCCAAATACCGCCACCGCAAGGAGGAGACGGAGCGAAAGCTGGAGCGTACGGAGGATAACTTGCTGCGCATCGGCGACAAGGTTTCCGAGTTGGAATTGCAGCTGGAGCCTTTGAAGGTTCAGTCCGAGAAGGCGAAAAAATATCTGGAACTGAAAGATGAACTCAAAGGGGTGGAGGTGGCCGTTTGGCTGGACACCCTGGACAAGCTATCCGCCGCGGCGAAGAAGGCGGAGGAGGACTATGCCTCCGCGTCCTTCGTGCTGCAGCAGGCCCATGATGATCTGGACAGCCTCTACCGCCAAGCAGAGGAACTGACCCAGCTCCTCCATACCCGGGACGGGGAATTGGAGACCGTGCGGGTCAAGGTCAACATGCTCAGCGCCACCCATCAGCAGCTGGAAGGCCAGATGGCGGTGCTTCAGGGCAACGTGGAGAATAATAACGCCAACATTGCCCGAATTGAGGAAGAATTAAAGGGCCAGGAAGATCGCAGCGGCGGCATTGCGGCCCAAATACAGCAGACCCAGAGCAGAATCGGGGAAATTGAGGCGGCGCTGGGAGAAAAGCGCCGGGAGCTGGATCGCCTGCAGCAGGAGCTCACCGCCATGACCTCCAATGCCCAGGGCATCACCAAGCAGTTTTTGGAGCTGCGGGGACAGGAATCCACCCTGGCGGCGGATATTGCCGGCCGGCAGGCGGATGTCCGTGGCCTGGAGGAGGGCATGGTGCAGACCCGGCAGCGGCTGGAGCAGCTGGATGCTGACCTGTCCTCCGGCGCGGCCCGGCATCACGAGGCCCAGGCCAGTCTGGACAATGCCCGCAAGGAGCTGCGGACAGCCCGGGACAATGTCACTGCGGCCAACAATACCATTTCCGGCTATACCCTCCGGCAGACTACCCGCCTAAAACGCCGGGATGATTTGCAGCAGAGCCTGCGGGAGCTGAACCAAAAGCTGGACGCGGCGTCCGCCAAGGCCCGGGTGTTCCGAGCCATGGAGCGGGACTTTGAAAGCTACAACAAAGCCGTCCGGATGGTGATGCAGGAGGCCCAGCGGGGCGCCCTGCGGAATATCCACGGGCCGGTATCCCGATTGATCCGCACGGAGGACAGCTATACCGTGGCCATTGAGATCGCACTGGGGGCGGCCATGCAGCAGATCGTGGTGGGCAGCGAGGCCGACGGCAAGGCGGCCATCTCCTACCTGAAGCGCACCGGCGGCGGCCGGGCCACCTTCCTGCCGCTGAGCACCATTCAAGGCAGAACCTTGCAGGAAACCGGCCTGGAAAACTGCCGGGGGTTTGTGGGGATTGCTTCCCAACTGGTGACATCGGATCCCCAGTACCGGGGAATCGTGGAAAATCTCCTGGCCCGGACGGTGATCGTCCAGGATATGGACGCGGCCATCAGCATGTCCCAAAAATACCGGGGCCGCTTTAAAATCGTCACTCTGGACGGCCAGGTGATGAACCCCGGCGGCTCCATGACCGGCGGTTCCGTGAACAAGGACGCGGGCATTTTGTCCCGGGCCAACGAACTGGAAAAGCTGACGGCCCAGGAGAAGCAATTGCAGCAGGATAAACTGGTGACAGAAGCTGAATTGCAGGAGGCCCAGCGCCAGTGTGACCAGGTGGAGTTCCAGATGAGCGCCGCCCGGGATCAGCTCCGGGAAGCGGAGGATCAGGTGCTGCGGCTGGAGGGCCAGGAAAAACAGTATGAGATTTTGCTGAATGCCATTGTGGAGGCGGAGACCTCCGCCCAGCGGGAGCGGGACGCACTGAAGGAGCGGGACAGCTCCGATAAGAGCCGCTACGCTGCCCAGCAGGCGAAGATCCAGGTCTACACCCAGCAATTGGAGCAGACCCGCCAGACCCTGGCAAAGCTGGAAGGCAGCCAGACCGAGGCGGCTGAGGCTACCACGGCCATCTCCGAGAAGATGACCGCCTTGAAAACTGGAGAAGCGGCCCTGGATGCCGAGCGCTCCACCGCGCTGGCCCATATCACTGACCTGGAAAATCTGCGGGGCGCCATGGAGGGAGACCGGGAGAAAAAGCTGGCTCTGATAGATGCCATCCGGGAGGACACCGCCCGCCTGGAAGGGGAGATCGCCTCCCTTAAGCAGCGCCAGGAGGAAAACGACCGGGAAAGCGCGGACAGGAACACCCAGATGCAAAAGACCTTGGAAAGCCGGGCAGAGGCAGAAGCCGCCAAAACCCGGGCGGAACGGGATGCCCAGGAGAAAAACAAGGACATCCTCAACATGGAGCGGGCCTGCGCCCTGCTGGAGCAGAAGAAGGTCACCTCCTCCATGGAGGAAAAGCAGATCATCGACAAGCTGTGGGAATCCTACGGCTTGACGCCCGGCACGGCCGGAGAGCATCGGGGTGAGATCGAGAATGTCACCGCCGGCAGCCGTCGGGCATCGGAGCTGAAACGGAAAATCGCGGCGCTGGGCACGCCGAACCTGGGCGCCATTGAGGAATACGCCCGGATCAACGAACGCTACACGTATCTGGCGGAGCAGCGGGATGATGTGCTGAATTCCAAGCGGGAGTTGGAGAGCGTCATCCGGGATATTACCAAGGAAATGACCACGATTTTTGTGACGGAATTCACCAAAATCGACCATTATTTCGGCCAGACCTTCGAGGAAATGTTCGGCGGCGGCAAGGGACAGCTGATTTTGGAGGATCCGGAGGATCCCCTGGCCTGCGGCATCGAGATTCGGGTTCAGCCCCCCGGAAAGCAGGTCAAGACCATCACCCTGCTCTCCGGCGGCGAGAAGGCCTTCGTGGCTACGGCCCTGTACTTCGCCATTTTGAAGGTGCGCCCCACGCCCTTCTGTCTGCTGGACGAGATCGACGCGGCTTTGGATGACCGAAACGTGGAACGGTTTGCCAGCTACCTGCACAATTTGGCGAAAAAGACCCAGTTTATCGTCATTACCCACCGCCGGGGCACCATGGAATCTGCGGATGTGCTCTACGGTGTCACCATGCAGGAGCAGGGCGTGAGTAAGCTGCTGCGGCTGGATTTGAACCAGATGGAGCAGTATTTGGGAATTGTGGAATGACCTGGAAATCCATCCGTCATTGCGAGGAGCGAAGCGACGTGGTAATCCGTTTTCTCTTTGCGGTGTAGGAAAGCGTATCAAAAATAGAGCGGATTGCCACACCAGTGTGCGCACTGGTTCGCAATGACAGGATAATTGCAGGCTGGGTGCGCATTACCGGCTTGTGTGAAAGGAAAAACATGGGATTTTTTGACAAGATCAAAGCCGGACTGACCAAGACCCGGGACGCGCTGAGCGATACTCTGGGCAGCGTTTTTTCCGGGTTTTCCGAAA
>CAMEWZ010000003.1 GCA_945946745.1 uncultured Clostridia bacterium
GGCCGTTTTTGGTCACCCTTCCCATGGACGATAGCCGCTCCATTCAGGTCAGCCCTTTGATCCAGCCCATCCCACCTGATGAACCGCCACCGACCGGACAGCATCCGGCGCCCCTTTTTGCCGCCATGGCGCTGGTGGTATCCGGCCTGGGACTTGCGTTCTGCCTGGACAAATTGCGGAAAAAGTAAGCGCTCGGATACGCAACGAGATACGGTTATTCAAAATAACCGATACATACAAAAGGAAATACACAGCCGTTCGGGATACCGAACGGCTGTGTTTTCAGTTTCCCAGCGCCATCGCCTGATCCAGAATCGCGTTGGCTGCGGATTCCTTGGATTGCAGGGGAAGCTCCACCGCCGCGTCCCTGGTAATCACGGTGATGATGTTGGTGTCCACGCCGAAGCCCGCCCCCGCGACCTTCAGATTGTTGGCGCAGATCATGTCTACATGCTTGCTTTCCAGCTTTTTCCGGCTGTTTTCCAGCATATCCCGGGTCTCCATAGAGAAGCCGCAGATGATCTGCCCGGGGGTACGGTGCTCGCCCAGGTATTTCAGAATGTCCTGGGTTCGCTTGAGGGGAATGGACAGGCTGCCGTCCTGCTTCTTGATCTTGTCATCTTGATACGCTTCCGGGGTATAATCCGCCACGGCAGCCGCCTTGAAAATAAAATCCGACTGTGGGGCGTTAGCCGCTACCGCCTCAAACATATCCTGGGCAGAGATGACCTGCACCAGCTTGACAAAGGGCGGCGGGGCAATGGCGGTGGGGCCAGAAACCAACGTAACCTCCGCCCCCCGGAGCATGGCCATTTTTGCCAGGGCGTAGCCCATTTTTCCAGTGGAGTGGTTGGTCAGATACCGCACCGGATCCAGCGCCTCCTGGGTGGGGCCGGCAGTGATGAGCACCTTTTTCCCGGCCAGGTCATGGGGGAGGGCAATTCTGCGCAAAATGTACTCCACCAGCATCTGCGGCTCCGGCAGCTTTCCCTTGCCCTCGGCGCCGCAGGCAAGACGGCCGCTGGCCGGTTCAATCATCTCCCAGCCATAGCGGCGCAGGCGCTCCAGGTTGTCTTGCGTCACGGGATTTTCGTACATGTTGGTATTCATGGCCGGGGCGATGAGCTTGGGGCAGCGGCAGGCCAGCACCGTGGTGGTCAGCATATCGTCCGCCAGTCCATTGGCTAATTTTGCGCAAACATTGGCCGTGGCCGGGGCGATGATCACCAGATCCGTCCGCTGGGCCAGGGAAATGTGTTCCACCTGATGGGTAAAATTCCGGTCAAAGGTATCCACCATGGTTCGCCGCCCGGTAAGCTGTTCAAAGGTCAAGGGAGTGACAAACTGGGTGGCGTTCCGGGTCATGACCACCTCCACGGCGGCGTGCTGCTTCACCAGTGCCGATGCCAGCGCCGCTGCCTTATAGGCGGCGATCCCGCCGGTAACTCCCAGAAGAATGGTTTTTCCTTTCAGCATAACCTTACCTCCTGCATCGTTTTCGTTATTATAGTCAATTTTCCGGGAACTGTAAAGCCCGGATTTTTACTTGTAATTTGGGTTTCCCCTTGCTATAATAGCCCCTGGAGTTTCGGCTCCAAAATTTGCGCTGTATCCAATGGAACGGCAGCAGGAGGTATTTTTATGAAGAAAACGAAGGTGGATACCCGCTATCTGGCGACACTCGCCATGCTCTGCGGTGTCCTGCTGGTCATGGGTATGACAGGGATCGGATTTATCCCCCTGCCTGTGATCAAGGCCACAACCATGCACATCCCGGTGATTCTGGGCGCGATCTTGCTGGGCCCCAGTGCCGGCGCCGTCCTGGGCGGCGTGTTCGGCTTGTGCTCCATCTGGGTCAACACCACCAGCCCCGGGCTTTTGGCCTTTGCCTTTTCCCCGTTCATGAGCAATGAGGGACTGATCGGCGCGGTGAAAAGTCTGTGGATTGCTCTGGGGTGCCGGATTCTGCTGGGCGTGATTGCCGGGTGGCTGTGGAGACTGCTCCGCAAATGCATCAAGCAGGATTACATCGCACTGCCCATCACAGCGGCGGTGTCCACCATCTGCCATACCATTCTGGTCATGGGCAGCATTTATATTCTGCTGGCTCAGCAGTACGCGGCGGCAAAGAATGTGGCGATTACCGCAGTGTTCGGCCTGGTCATGGGCACCGTTACCGCTTCCGGAATCCCGGAGGCCATCGCCGCGGCCATTCTGGTTACCATCATCGGAAAGGCTCTGCTGCATCTGATGGCCCAAATGAAGAAACGCTAAGGAGGTATCACCATGCTGCTTGCCATTGATATCGGAAACACCAATCTGGTGATCGGCTGCATTGAAAACGACAAAATCCTTTTCAAAGCCCGGATCGCCACCGACCATCTGCGCACCTCCGACCAATATGGCGTGGAAATCAAAAATATGATGGAAGCCTATGGCGTTCAAGTCACGGACATCGATGATTGCATCATTTCCTCGGTCGTTCCGCCGGTATTCAACTCCGTGCGAACCGGCGTGATTAAGGTCATTGGCAAGCAGCCTATGGTGGTGGGGCCGGGACTGAAAACCGGTCTGAACATCCATATGGATGTTCCCAGCCAGGTGGGCAGCGACCGGATCGTCATCGCTGTGGCCGCCCTGGCAGAGTATCCCGCGCCGCTGATTTTGATGGATCTGGGCACGGCTACCACCATAGAGGTGGTGGAGCCGGACAATGTGTATCTGGGTGGCATCATTTTTCCCGGTGTGCGCATTTCCCTGGATGCGTTGACCAGCCGGACGGCCCAGCTGCCCGGCATCAGCCTGGACAAGCCCAAGCAGGTCATCGGCAAGAACACCGTGGACTGCATGCGCAGCGGCATGATGTATGGCACCGCCGCCATGCTGGACGGCTTGGTGGATCGGATCGAGGAGGAATTGGGCCACAAGTCCACCTTGATCGCCACAGGCGGCCTGGCACAGTTTATTACCCCGCTGTGTAAGCATGAAATCATCCTGGAAAAGAACCTGCTTCTAAAGGGCTTGAACATTCTTTACAAGAAGAACAAGCGTTAATCAAAACAGGCAAAAGGCGTGACGAAAGTGGTCACGCCTTTTATTATGCGAGGAGCATCGTTTGAACCGTCCTAATTTATTTTCAGAAAAAATTGACGAAATGGAATCCTCAGTCGTGTTATAGGTGAGAGGAGGCAGATAGGATGAAAAACACAGCCGCTGGGCCAGCTGGGGGTATCGAAAGGATCCTCCAAACTTACGGCGATATGCTGTACCGATTGAGCGTTATCCTGCTAAAAAATGATTGTGATGCAGAGGATGTTGTTCAAGAAACAATCCTAAAATATTATCAGAAAGCGCCAACCTTTGCAGATCGGGAACATGAGAAGGCGTGGCTGATTACAGTTGCAACAAACAAATGCCGGGATTTGCTTCGTTATCGCCTGCGTCATCCGCAGATGGAGGACACGTCTTTCGAGAACATTGTGGATGACGCATCCGAAAGCGGAATCCTGGAAGCGCTTACAACCTTGCCAGAAAAGTACAGACTTGTTTTAACGCTCTATTATGTAGAGGAATACCGCATAGAGGATATAGCAAAAATCATCAACAGGACACCCTCCGCAGTCAAAATGAGACTGCAAAAAGGGCGCAAATTACTGGAAGAAATCTATCGGAAGGAGTATTTATGAGATGGACTACCGCGAACTAAAATACGCCGCCGAAAGGATTACAATGTCCGAAGAAAGGAAAGCGCGTATCGTAAAAAACTGCGAAATACAAATCCAAAATACCAGGGAGGAACAGGAACGGAAACCCAATCAGAACCGCTTTTTTGCCAGAAAGCTTGCGGCTGTGCTTACGGCTCTGGTAATTTGCTTGTCCCTGTCTGTGAGTGCGCTTGCCGCAACGGGGGTTTTACAGGGCTTCTTCCGTAACATTACCAATCTAAGAGGTACAGTGGTTGGGACATCTTACGAACAAGCCAGCGATGAAATCCGTATGGCTGTTTCAGTGAATGGAAACCAATTGACCGCTGTGGCAACGTTTGCGGCCCCGCAAAGGATACCTTACAGCGAAGCAGAAAAGCTGGGTATCGCTGCCTATCAGATTGTGGACGCAAACGGCAAGGTCGTAAAAGCGGGTTCTGCGGAAGCTGCGGAAATTGTCGATGGACAGGCAGCTGTCAGCATTCAGCTGGATGATATTGGCAGCGGTCATTACAAGCTGGTTGTTACCGCTTTTGTTGCCGAAAAGAAGGCAGATCAGCCGCTCAACATCAACGGCACTTGGGAATGCAGCTTTCGCAAATAACAGCCATTGCGGGAAAAATAGGCGATATCCGGTCAAAATGACCAGGTATCGCCTGCTTTTTATCACCAACCCGCAGGACAGCTGCCGCCTTTTTGGTACTAGGGGCGGCGGGACACGCATAGTCTTTCCCAGGAGTGATGCAAATGACGTGTGCGTGGAAAGAACTGTTGGCCATTTTGCCGCCCCGGCTGCGCCGGGAGGTGGACATGCTGGGAAAAGACCGCCTACAGGAATTGCGGTTGCGTATCGGCGCACCGCCGGAGCTGGTGCTTGGCCGGGAAAACCGGTATCTGGCTGAGCCGATCACTCGGGAGGATGTGGATTTTGTCATCAATGCCGCCAGCCGCTATTCGCCCTGGGCAGCGGCCACCATCACGAAAGGGTACTTGACCGCGCCGGGGGGTCACCGCATCGGCATCTGCGGCGAAGCGGTCTGCCAGCAGGGAAGGATCACAACCATGCGGGAAATTCGGTTTCTATGCATCCGGATCGCCCGGGATTTTCCGGACTGGGGGCACGATGCCGCCGGACTGCCTGGCAATCTTCTGATTATTGGTGCGCCGGGCTGGGGAAAAACCACCCTGCTGCGCTGTCTTTCCCGCCGGATCGCGGAAAAAGAGACGGTCAGCGTGGTGGATGAACGAGGAGAGTTGTTCCCCGAGGGCTTTACCCGGGGCAAACGGATGGATATTCTCACTGGATGTCCCAAGGCCAAGGGCGTCGAAATTTTGCTGCGCACCATGTGCCCCAGCGTCCTTGCCGTGGATGAGATCACAGCGGAAGCCGACTGCCAGGCGCTGCTCCAGGCCGCCAACTGCGGTGTTCGGCTGCTGGCCACTGCCCATGCCGGTTCTGCCAGGGATTTCCAAAGCCGCGCCGTTTACCGGGAGCTGATCCAGCATCGGGTTTTTGACACGCTGGTGGTATTGAAGCCGGATAAAACCTATCATGCGGAAAGGATGACACCATGATTTACAAATGGATTGGAACCATTTTGGTTATGACCGGCTGCGGCGGCTTTGGCTTTGCGCTGGCCGCTGCCAGCTGCCGGGAGGAACAGCGGCTGCGTCAGCTGCTTCGGGCGCTGCAATATATGCACAGTGAGCTGCAATACCGATTGACCCCACTTCCGCAGCTTTGCCGCCAAGCAGGCATAGAGGCCGGCGGCGCCATCGGTGGGGTGCTGCAAAGTCTGGCCCAGGAGCTGGAAAACCAGACCCTGCCGGACGCCGCCAGCTGTATGCGCGCGGCGATTCAGAGTAGCCCGAACCTTTCTCCCGCATGCCGCCGCCTGCTGGTGCAGTTGGGCAGGGGACTGGGCAGATTTGATCTGCCGGGACAATTGCAGGATATCCAGGCTGTCAAAGCCGCCTGCCGGGAGCAGCGCCGCCGTCTGGAAAAGGACAGGGAGGTTCGCCTGCGCAGCTACCGAACCCTGGGACTGTGCGCCGGAGCGGCGCTGGTCATTTTGTTCTGTTAACTATGGATATTGATTTGATTTTCAAGATTGCCGCCATCGGCATCATCGTATCGATCTTAAATCAGGTTTTGACCCGCTCAGGCCGGGAGGAGCAGGCCACTATGACCAGTCTTGCGGGTTTGGTGGTAGTTCTGATGATTCTTGCTCAGAAGATCGCCGACCTGTTTGATCTGGTCAAGACCCTGTTTGAATTCTGATGGACGGATTCTGGAAAGCCGCCGCAGCGGTGCTGCTGGTGCTGGTGCTGCTCCCTACGCTGGAAAAAACGGAAAAAGACATATCCACACTGCTGCTTCTGGCTGTCAGCTGTATGGGAGCGGCAGCGGCCTTTGCCTACCTGGAGCCGGTATTGGATCTATTGTGGGAACTAAAAGCCTTGGGGGAACTTTCGGGTGAGCTTCTGAAGATTCTGATCAAGGCAGTGGGCATCGGTCTGATTGCGGAAATGGTGGGGCTTCTGTGCGCGGATGCCGGAAAAGCCTCCCTGGGAAAAACCCTACAGCTGCTGGCCTCCGCGTGGATTTTGTATCTGTCCATCCCGGTTTTTCGGGCTTTTTTGACTCTGATACAGGAGATTTTGAATCAAGTATGAAAAAAGTCATCTGGGCGCTTCTGATTCTGTTGTGCCTGGCTCCCCAGGCGTCCGCTGCGGAAATCACCGCGCCCCAAATTCCCCAGGCAGCGGCGGAACGGATGCCGGAGCATACCGATTCCTTCGGGGAGGGGCTTTGGGAACTGGTACGTTCCACGCTGTTCCGGCTGCGCCCGCATCTGGCAGAGGGATGTAAGTCCTGCCTGTCGGTCATGGCGGCTGTGATGCTGGCCTCTGTGCTGCGTGCCTTTCCCGGGTGCATCCAGTCCGTAACCAATCTGGCAGGCACGGTGTGCATCGCCACCACACTGCTGCTCAATACCGACGCCATGATCCGGTTAGGGGCGGATACCGTCCGGCAGCTCAGCGATTACGGAAAGCTGCTGTATCCTGTGATGACCTCCGCCATGGCGGCGCAGGGCGGGGTCACTGCCTCCGCCGCGCTGTATACCGGAACCGCCTTGTTTGACGCGGCGCTGAGCAGTCTGATATCGGGCGCTCTGATCCCAATGGTGTATCTATTTCTGGCCCTTTCCGCCGCCAACAGCGCGATTGGAGAGGATTTGCTGAAAAAAATGCGGGATTTTCTGAAAAATGCCATCAGCTGGAGCTTAAAAACCATTCTGACCGTATTTACCACTTACATGAGCATCACGGGTGTGGTCAGCGGCAGTACCGACGCGGCGGCGCTGAAGGTAGCCAAGGTTACCATTTCCTCCGTGGTTCCGGTGGTGGGCAGCATCCTTTCTGATGCCTCCGAGGCGGTGCTGGTCAGTGCGGGCATCCTAAAAGGCGCCGCCGGTGTCTATGGTATTCTGGCCCTGCTGACCTTGTTTTTGGAGCCGTTTTTGCGCATCGGGATCCAATACTTAATCTTCAAAGCCACCGCGGCAATCTGTGGCATTTTTGGCGGTCACAGCGCCTCATCGCTGATTGAGGATTTTTCCACCGCTATGGGTCTGCTGCTGGCGATGACCGGCGCCGCCTGCCTGCTGCTGCTCATCAGCACCGTTTGCTTTATGAAGGGGGTAGGGTAGTGGCCTTTTTGCGGCAATACGTGCTTTCCATTGTCACCGCTTCCCTGCTGTGCAGCGTGCTTATGGGCTTGACAGCGAAAACCAAGGTCAAGGAGCTGACCAAGCTGCTGTGCTGCGTCTTTCTGAGCGTCACCGCCCTCAAGCCGCTGGTGGGGCTGGATCTGGACAGGTGGCTCCAGGAATCCATTCCATACCAGGAAGAAGCGCAAAGCTGCATCGCCCAGGGCGAAGAATTTGCCCGGTCAGCCCAGGCGGATATCATAAAAAGCAAAGCGGAAGCATATATCTTGGACAAAGCCGCCGCGCTGAATGGGAATCTGGAAGTGGAGATCACCATCTGCCAGGAAGGAACGCCCATTCCGGAGCGGGCAGTGCTTTCCGGGCAGGTTTCCCCCTATGCCAAAGGGCAGCTGGCGGAAATCCTGGAAAAAGATCTGGGAATCGCAAAGGAGAATCAGGTATGGATCGGGTAGCCTGGAAAAAAACGGTTTTGGAGTTCGCCAAAAAATACCGTTTTCTGCTGGCGGCGGTACTGGCGGGACTTCTGCTTTTGACGCTGCCCCAGCGGCAGGCCGCATCCCCCTTGACGGAAAGCCCCCTCCCACAAAGCGAGCCGAGCTTGCAGGATGACCTTTCCGCCATTCTCAGCCAAATCGCGGGAGCCGGAAATGTGAAGGTGCTTCTGACCCTGGCCGCGGGAGAAGAAACGGTTTATCAAACCGACGAGGACATTTCCACCGGAGAAGCCAGCAGCAATCGCCGTCGGGATACGGTTCTGACCACCCTGTCCGACCGGACGCAGGCCGGACTGATCCGCCAGGTGATCCCGGCGACCTATCGGGGCGCCATCGTCCTATGCCAGGGCGGCGACAACGCCCAGGTAAAGCTTGCCATTGTGGAGGCCGTGAAAAGCGTGACCGGCTTGCGCTCCGACTGTATAACCGTTTTGAAAATGAAATGAATGGGAGGCATTTTTTATGAAAGTTTGGAAGAAAAACCTGGTAGCCGCAGCGGTGTTGGTAACGGTTTGCGCCGGAATTTATGTCAATTGGCTCTATACCGAGGACAAAACCGCCGCGACGCTGACCGACACCCTGGATACGGAAAAGGTGATGTCAGACGATACCCTGGCCCTCAGTGAGGATATGGCCGCCATTGCCGCCGGGGAAGAGGTTTCCACCACCGCGTCGGATTATTTTGCTGCAGTGCGGCTGTCCCGCCAGCAGGCCCGGGACAGCGCAGTGAACCTGCTGCAGGAGGCCATGGCCTACAGTGGGGAGGGCGGCGGCAAAGAAGTGGAATCCGCCATGGAGTTGGAGGACATTGTCCAGACCGCCCTAAGCGAAGCCCAAATTGAAAGCCTGGTAATCGCGAAGGGCTATGCCGACTGCGTGGCCTATATGTCCGGAGAAGGAATCTCCGTAGCGGTGGCTTCTCCGGAGGGCGGCTTGCAGCCGGCGGACGTGGCCGTCATCGCGGATATCGTCATGGCCCAATCCGACTATACACTGGACGATATCCGGGTGGTAGAGGTGCAGTAACCCACAAATCGGCGGCATGGCGTTGGTCATGCCGCTGATTTCTGCCGTGTCCGCCCAAGGAAGCCACGGAATTGCTTTGACGGTGCAATCTTTTTCTTGTATTTTTCTGGAATTGTGGTATAATAAACAAAATTACGTGGTGCCGAAGCCGGCATAGCTAAATTTAGGAGGTAACCTTATGGCGGAATACAAGCAGTATATCACCCAAAACCAGGAAAATGGTAGCGTGATGATTTCCGAGGATGTGATCACAACCATCGCCGAGCACACCTTGACCGAGGTGGAAGGTGTTGTCAAGGGCGGCGCGGAGGTCGTTGGTAAGAAGAGTTGGGGCAAGGGTATGCGCATTGCCATCGCGGAGGATAACACCTTGACCATCGGCTGCAATGTGATCGTCCGTTACGGCGAGAGCGTTGTGGATGTGGCGAAGGCTGTCCAGAATGCCATCACCAACGCGGTGGAGTCCATCACCGGCGTCACCGTGGCGGATGTGGATGTCAATGTCTGCGGCATTGTCCGCAAGTAAGGGCTTGGGTATGACGAGAGGCAATGCCAGAGAACTGGCAGTACATTTGATCTACGGCCGGGAATTCACCGGGGAAGAGCCGGAGCAGGTGGTGTCCACACGGCTGGAAAAGGAATACTACGAGAAGCTGGGCGCGGAGAACGACATCTACGCCGATCGGCCCAGCCGGGCGCAGCTGCGGTATCTGGATACGGTGGTATCCGGCGTGGCTAACCGGACGGAGGAATTGAACGAGCAGATCAGCCGGTTTTCCATCGGCTGGGATGTCAGCCGCATTTCCCGCCTGACCCGCTGTATCTTGCAGCTTGCCATTTTTGAGATTCTCTATGTGGAGGATGTTCCCACAGGTGTGGCCGTGTCCGAGGCGGTGCGCATCGCCAAGAAGTACGACGGAGATGATACCGGCTCCTTTGTCAACGGCATCTTAGGCAGCTTCGCCCGGAGCCTGCCCACCACCGAAACCGAGGAAGTCCCATGAGCGTCATCGGCATCGATACCAGCAACTACACCACTTCCATCGCGTTCTTTGACGGCAGGGAAGGGGAGAACTGCTCCCGGCTGCTTCCTGTGAAAGCGGGAGAGCTTGGCCTGCGCCAATCTGACGCGGTATTCGCCCATATCAAAAGCCTGCCGGAGCTTTCCGGCAGGCTGTTTTCCCATATTGGCAGGGAGAACATCACCGCTGTGGGCGTCAGCACCCGGCCCAGGGCAGTGGAGGGCAGCTATATGCCCTGTTTTTTGGTGGGGTATTCCCACGCTAAGCTGCTTTCCGATGCCCTGGGGGTTCCTCTGATCGAGGTATCTCACCAGCAGGGCCACGTGGCGGCGGCGCTATGGAGCGCCGGGCATCTGGAGCTGATGGAGCAGCCCCATCTGGCCTGGCATCTTTCCGGCGGCACGACAGAATTGCTGCTGGTGGAGCCGGAAGGGAAGAACGTGAAATGCACCAAAATCGGCGGCACCACGGACATTTCCGCAGGTCAGCTGATCGACCGGACGGGGCAGCTGCTGTCGCTGCCGTTCCCCTCCGGAAAGCATCTGGACGCCCTCAGCCGGGAGGCCGTGGAAACGGAGACCTTCCGGGTAAAATGCCGGGATTGTTCCTTCTCCCTGTCCGGCGTCCAGAATAAGGTGCAGCAGTATTACGAACGCAGTCACAATCCCGCCGAAACGGCGGCCTATACTCTGCGGTGCGTCTGCGGGGCGGTGGCACAGGCAACGGAACAGGCGCGGAAAGCCTATCCCGGAATGCGGGTGGTTTTTTCCGGAGGCGTGGCCTCCAACTCCCTGCTGCGCCAGACGGTGGCCTATTTAGATCCAGTGTTCTCCCCGCCGGAATTCTCCACAGACAATGCCATGGGGGTTGCCGTGCTGGCCAACCGGGCTACGGAGGAATAATATGGCACAAAATGTTCTGTCGATCACCCAGTTAAATGAATACATCCGGGGCAGAATGGACGCGGATCCTCTGCTGGCCCAGGTGGCCGTCCGGGGAGAGATCAGCAACTATAAACTCTATCCCTCGGGCCACCACTACTTCACACTGAAGGATGAAGCCAGCGCCCTAAAATGTGTAATGTTCAAGGGAAACGCCATGCGTCTCCGGTTCCGACCGGAAAACGGCATGAAGATCATCGCCATGGGCAAGGTCTCCGTGTTCCCAAGGGACGGGGCCTACCAGCTTTACTGTTCGGCTTTGGCGATGGATGGGGTAGGGGATCTGTATGCCGCTTTCGAGCAGCTGAAGCAAAAGCTGGCTGCCCAGGGCCTGTTTGACCCGGCCCATAAAAAGCCCCTGCCAAAGTTTCCTGGCACCATCGGCATCGTCACCAGTTCCGCCGGAGCGGCCGTGCATGATATGCTCCGGATTCTGCGAAAGCGTTACCCCTTAAGTCAGGTTCGGCTGCTGCCCGTCCGCGTCCAGGGAGCGGAGGCACCCGGGGAAATCGCGGCAGCCATCCGCTATGCCAACCATTACCGGCTGGCTGACCTTCTGATTGTGGGCCGGGGCGGCGGTTCCATTGAGGATTTGTGGGCCTTCAATGACGAACGGGTTGCCTACGCCATTTATGAATCCCAAATCCCGGTGATCTCCGCCGTGGGCCATGAGCCGGATGTGACCATCTCCGACTTTGTGGCGGATCTGCGGGCCGCGACCCCATCCAACGCCGCGGAACTGGCGGTGCCGGACCAGGATGCCCTGCGGCAGAGCCTGGATGCCATGGCGGCGGCCATGGCGACCTCCTTCGGCCGTCAGCTCAAAGTTGCCCGGCAGCATCTGACGGTGCTGTCCCAGTCTCCGGCCCTGCAAAGCCCCACAGGCTACATTGAGCAGCGGGAAAAAAGCCTGGAACTGCTGAAAAACCGACTGATTTCCGCCCAAAACCGGAATATCACCCAGAAGAACCAACGCTATATCGCCGCCGTCTCCAAGCTGGACGCCATGAGTCCCTTGAAGGTGCTGACCCGGGGCTATTCCATGGCCCAGACGGAAACGGGCACGGTGATCCGCTCCGTCTCCCAGGTAGAGCTTGGGGAGCGGATCCGCATCTCATTCAGTGACGGCAGCATCTCCGCCACGGTTATGAACAAGGAGGAAAGCAAATGAATCAGCCGAACAAGACCTTTGAAGAATCCATGGCCCGCCTGGAGCAGATTGTCCGGGCTATGGAGCGGGGTGACGTGGCCCTGGAGGAGAGCCTGAAGCTGTTCCAGGAGGGAACGGAGCTGGTTCGCAGCTGCGGAAAGCTCCTGGATGAAGCCCAGCTTCAGGTGAAGAAGATCATGACCGCCCCGGATGGCAGCCCAGTGGAGGAGGCGTTCCAGGATGAACCTTGAGATACGCAGCCGGGAATACCGGGACTATATTGAGGGGTACTTACAGAATTTTTATGACGGGTTCCAGGATCAGCCCCAGAAACCTCTGTACGAAGCCATGCGCTACAGCCTGCTTGCCGGTGGAAAGCGGCTGCGCCCCATTTTTGCCTTTGAATTCTGCCGGATGTGCAGTAAGGATTGGAAGCAGGCGGCCCCCTTTGCGGCAGCCATTGAAATGATCCATACCTACAGTTTGATTCACGATGATCTGCCCTGTATGGACAACGACGATTTCCGCCGGGGCCGTCCCACCAACCATAAGGTTTATGGGGAGGGGCTGGCTGTGCTGGCGGGGGATGCCTTGCTTACCGATGCGTTTATGCTGGCGTCCACTGCCAAGCTGCCGAATCCAGAAGATCTGGCTACCGCCATCGGTCTGCTGGCGGAGTGTGCCGGTTCTCCCGGCATGGTGGGCGGCCAGGTGCTGGACATTATGAGCCAGGAGCGGGAGCTGACAGAGCAGGAGGTGCTGGATATCCAGACCCGGAAAACCGGCTGCCTGATCCATGCCGCCTGCGGCTTGGGTGCCATTGCCGGAGGAGCCACCCAGGCCCAGTTTGAAGCCGCCTGTCAGTTTGCCGCCGGAATCGGTCTGGCCTTCCAGATCCGGGATGATATGCTGGATGTGATCGGCACCCAGGCGGAGCTGGGCAAGGCCACCGGGGTGGACGCCGAGAAGAATACCTTCGTCCGCCTGTACGGCCTGGAAAAATGCGAGGAATTGGTGCAGAAATACACAAATTACGCCCTGGATGCCCTTCAGGTATTTGAAGATACCGAATACATGGCCGCCCTAGCCAAGAGTCTGACGGAGCGGCGGGTGTAATCCGCCTCAAAAAATGCGGATTTCCCAGGATGCAACCAATCGTTGCGATAAAAAAGCCCCTGACCGTTGCGGCCAGGGGCTTGCCTATTGTGGCTTACCGGATATCGTTATCGTCAAACCGGTCGCCGCACTGGGGGCAGAATTTCGGGGGATGCTTGGGATCCTCCGGCTCCCAGCCGCATTTGTCGCAGCGGTACAGGGGTGCCTCCGCAGGTTTTCTCGCGCCGCATTCCGGGCAGAACTTGCCCTTGTTGACGCTGCCGCAGGCGCAGACCCAGCCCTCTACAGCAGGCTTGGGCGCGCCGCACTCGGCGCAGAACTTGCCGGTATTCTCCGCGCCGCAGCTGCACTTCCAGGTGTTGGCGGCAGGTGCGGCAGGCTGGGCAGGAGCACTCTGGGGCTGCTGCTGCCCCATCCGGTACAGATCGTTGGCGTTGAAGCCACCGGCGTTCTGGGCCATATTCATACCCATAAAGCCCATCATAGCACCGTTTTTGTTCCCGGCGGCGGTTTTCATCGCCTCGGCCTGGGCCTGCACCATATGGGCAGCCGCCATGTTGGCATTCCGGAAAACAGCGGACTTTTGCAGCTCCTTGATGGTTGCCTCGTCCTCCGCGGAGGCGGTGATGGTATTGACGCCTACGGAAACAATGGAAATACCCCTGAGTCCGCTCCATTTCGCGCTGAGGACATCATTCATTGCCTGGGCCAGCTCCATGGTGTGGCCGGGCAGGGCAGAGTAGCGGATGCCCTGTTCGGAAATCCGGGCAAAGGCAGGCTGCAAAGCGGTCAAAAATTCCGATTTCAGCTGGCTGTCCAGCTGGGAACGGGTGTACGCCTGGGATACGTTGCCGCAGACATTTTTATAAAACAGCAGCGGATCGCTGATCCGGTAGGAATATTCGCCATTGCAGCGCACGGACACATCCATATCCAGGCCAATGTTGGTATCCACCACCCGGAAGGGAACCGGCGTGGGGGTGCCGTATTTGTTGCCCACCAGCTCCTTCAGATTGAAGAAATAGACCCGCTGATCCTTTCCGGTTTCCCCGCCGAAGGTGAAGCGGTACTTAAACTTTTCCCAGGATGCCTTCAGACCGTCGTACAGATCTCCGCAGAAGATACTCGGCTCCGTAGAAGCGTCCCAGGAGAAGGCGCCAGCCTCTGCCGTAAATTCCAGAATTTTCCCCTGGTCAACGATCATCATTGCCTGGCCTTCGTTGACCGCGATGATGGAGCCGTTGGTAATGATATTGTCGCTGCCCTTGGTATTGCTGCCCCGGCCGCTGACCTTCTTGACGCCCTTGGCAACCAGGACATCCGCTCCCATGCTGTCGCAGTAAAAATACTCCTTCCACTGGTCAGACAGAACACCGCCCACGCTGCCCAATGCCGCTTTGATAAGGCCCATATGTTACACTCCTTTATTGAAATTGTTTTGTGGTTATCCTCAGAATTTTCCGCCGCCACCGCCGTGGCTTCTGCCGCTGGAGCTGGTGTGGACGGAACTGCCGCCACCGCCGCCGTTGTCGGTTCCCTTGGGACGGCGGGTTTTGCTGACATTGCTATATAGGAACAGATCCTGCTGCCTTCCGATTCGGAAGGAGCCTGCTTTTAAGTAGTCGGAGGCGCCGCTTTGCAGACGCTTGGTATTCATGCACAAGCGCATAATCAGCACCACAATTCCCGCCACAATGACTCCGGTCATCAGAGCCAGCAGCAGGCTGGGGGTGACCTCCTCCTCGTAATATACCACGTCTTCCTGGTCGCCGTGGTAGTAATCCCCGGAGGTATCCGCGTAGCCATCCAATGGCGCGCCATTTTGATATGCCGTAAAGTATGCCGGCAGCGCATCCAGGAAAACCGTAAACGCCTCATAGTATTCGCCGCTGGACAAGTAGGGGAGTGCGGCTTCTCCCACCTGCTGGATGCCATAGTCCGTCAAAGCGTAAATCGCGTTTCCGCAGGTAGATATGTACCAATCCCGCTCCTCCATAGCCAGCAGGAACAGCAGGCCGCTGTATTCGTCGCCGCAGCCATAGCCGTTTTCATCATAGTAATCATCGGCGTAATCCTGGGGCCGTTTTCCGTTTAAGGAATCCACCGTCAGGATTACTACGTCCATTTCGTATTCGTTGCGCAGCTGCGCGGCCTTTTCTTCCAGGGCAGAGCGCTGGCTTTGGGACATCAGAGCCGCATCGTCCACCACTCTGGGCAAATCGGAGGCAGCCAGCACGCCGGGAACCACCGCCGCCAGGATCACGATGCAAAGAAGGATAGCAAAAAGCTTTCGTTTCATCTTCCTACCTCCTTACAGAATCAGCCATTGCAGCAGCATGGACAGCGCCGTGACTCCCGCGCAGATTCCCGCGAACCAAGCAGCCGTCCGCTTGGGACAGATGGGAAGAGTCCCTGTCATTCTGCCGGTCTGGCCATTCATGGCAAAGGTATACACCTTACCGCGATAATTGGTATTCAGCATCCATACCGGCATCAGCACATATTTCGCCTTGCTGTGACGGACTTGCAGCTGCCGGGAGGTGGGCACTACGGTGTCATATCCCAGAAGGGAGCCTTGCAGCGCATCCTCCAGGGCCTCGTTGACCCGCTGACGGATCCGGCCTTCCCCCTGCTCCGAGGGAACATCATATTTATCCGCAAGATAGCCGGTTAAATACGCCGTATCGAAATCCGCAAGCTGACTGTAGTCAAAGGGTTCAATGGATTCCATAAACGCATCGTCCATTTTGCTGGAGCCGTCCATCGGGATGCCATTGAAAGCCGCTTTTGCTCCCCGGCGCAGGAGGAAATGGTCGGTTTTCGTATAGTCATATTCGGAATCTGACCAGCGGTGGATCCGGGTTGCCTGGTAGCTTCCGTCAAAATCCGCATCGCAGTCATACAGCCAGAAGGGAACATACATTCCCGTGATTTTTTCCAGCCGCTGTTCCTGAGTAAAGAACTTGGGAAGCAGGGGCTTTCCCTTGCACAGCCGCAGGAACGCCTCCTTGGCGTCCTCCTTGCTGGTCTGAAAGGGTAGCACCGCGTCCGGCTTCACGCTGCCGCTTAACCGGGAGGGCATAATGGTGGGGTTATCACAGTAAGGGCAGAAGGTAGCCGCGGTGGTTTCCTCGGTTACGATCTCGCCGCCGCAGGCTGGGCACTGAAATGCCCGCATGGACTGCTGCTCCTCCTCGGCCCATTCCTGAGCGGATGGGGCATCCCAGGAGACTTCCTCCACGCTTTGCTGATTGGCGCTTTCGTTAAACGCACGCACGGTCTCTAAGTCAAAGGTATTGTCACAGTATTCGCAGGTTAGCTTCTGGGTATTCCCGCCAAAGTATAGTCTGGCGTTACAGCAGGGGCATTTGTATTCCAATACCCGGGATTGTTCTTCCAAAGCCATCACCCTTTCTCCGTTATTGTATTGCGATGCTTATTGCAGGTATTGCAGCGCCGTAAAGGCAAAAACTGCCGCGCCTGTGCTGAGAACGCTCTCATCGAACAGAACCTTGGGATGGTGCTGGGGATAGGCATAGCCCTTCTTCGGTTCTCCCGCCGCCAGCGCCAGCATCACAGAGGGCACCTCCTGGCTGACATAGGCGAAATCCTCCGAACCGCCGCCTCGGGCGGGCTTTCCGCCGCTGATCTCCTCTGTGGTAAAGGCACCGGTGGGGCCAAGCAGGGTCTTCAGATATCCCGCCACGGTCTGGCATAGCGCCTTATCGTTGACCAGGGTGGGGCAGCCGCTGCCAAAGCTTACCTCGGCGCTGGCCCGGAAAGCCGTGGCGACACTCTGGGCGATCTCCGTCATACGCTGCTTTAAAAAGCTGCGGGTTGTTTCATCGTAGGTGCGAATGGTACCCTGCATGACCGCGGAATCCGCGATGACATTGCCCGTGGTACCGCCCTGGAAGGTTCCGATGGTCATCACCGCCTCCTCCGTTGCTGCCAGTTCTCTGGCCTGGATTTCCTGGAGGGCAATGAGAATATGCGCAGCCGCCGTCAAAGCATCCACGCCGTTCTGAGGCGCGGAACCGTGACAGCCCTTCCCCTGGACACGGATGGTGAAATAATCCGCGGCAGGCGCGCTGACACCGGGCGCGGAAACAATGACCGTTCCCGCAGGAATGGGCATACCGGCGGTGACGTGGATCATCATAGCAGCATCCGGGCGCGGATTCTCCAGCGCACCGGCAGCGATCATATCCTTGCCGCCCTCAAAAATCTCCTCTGCCGGCTGGAACATCAGTTTTACCATGCCGGAAAGCTCCGACTCGTGATCCTTTAATAGCTTCGCGGCACCCAAAAGCATGGCAGTGTGCATATCGTGTCCGCAGGCGTGCATACTCCCGTTGGGGCAGGCGAACGGAACCTCCGCCTCCTCGGCAATGGGCAGTGCGTCCATATCCGCCCGGAGAAGCAGCACCTTTCCACCGGGTTTGCCAACAGTGGTCAGCAGACCGGCCCTGCCGCACTCCTGAACGGAATAGCCCATCTCCTCCAAAGCGGCTTTCACGTAGGGCTTTGTCTGAGCCAGGTCAAAACCGGTTTCCGCGTGGGCATGCAGCCAGCGGCGATGGGCGCAGATCGGTTCCAGAAGCGCCCCGGCTTCCTGCAAAATCTGTTCCTTGTTCATTTCGATCACCCTTTCATATGGTTTTGTTTAGTATATCACAGTCTTTCCAGAAATTCGATAGGAAAATGAAAATTTTTCGACAGTTTGAATGCCGCCCACCCGGGTGGCATTCCGCTCACCTCCAGCATCCCACATATGCCGATCCCCATTTGCTGTTTTATTCGGGAACCTCTGAAGAAGGCATCGGCTGAGCCAAAGCTTCCTTAATGCGTACGGAACAACGCAAAATGCTTTGTGGCAAGAAGGGAACGGCATTTGTATTGACTTTGGCATCAACCTATGCTATACTGACCATAAAAGCAACTTTGGTCAAAAAGGAGGCGGAATGGTTGCCAAAGAGTTATTCCGATCAGGAGCGGGCATATATCAAAAAACGACTAAAGGAAGAAGCTGCCGCCTGCATGGGGCAGTTCGGCATCCGCCGCACAACGGTGGATGAGCTGGTAAAGCGTGTGAAGATTCCCAAGGGCACCTTCTATCTCTTTTACCCATCCAAGGAACTGCTATTGTTTGAGGTGATTCAAGAGCAGCACGAGTTGGTGAACCAACAGCTGTATCAGACCCTGTCCGGGCTTGGGGAGGAAGCATTTTCAGCGGAAAAGATCACCGACGTGATTTTTGATTTCTATAAAATGACAGAGCAAATGCCGATTTTTCAGCTAATCAATTCCGAGGAAATCGAGCTGTTAGTCCGGAAGCTGCCCCAAGAAGTGGTTCAAGCACATTTGCAGGAGGATACGGATACCATTGGGAATCTGTTCACCCTCATCCCGGCAAAAAAAGAAGTGGATGTCAATATTATCAGTGCGGCTTTCCATGCAATCTACTATGCAACGCTGCACAAGAAAGAAATCGGCGAGGAGCAGTACGACCAGGCGCTTCGGCTGCTGATCCACGGAGTCGTCACACAGATCCTATAAACATAGTCCGGCCTTTCGCCGGACTATAAACAAGTGCTATACTGACTGTTTATATAAAATTAGTCATACAGTATTAGGAGGGAATCGCAATGATACAAGTAAACCATCTCTCGTTCCGCTACACCAAAAAGCCCTTTATTCAGGATATGAATTTTTCCGTTGCGGAGGGCGAAATCTTTGGCTTTCTGGGGCCATCCGGGGCAGGGAAGAGCACCTTGCAGAAAATCCTGCTTGGGATGCTTCCAAACTACCAAGGCTCCGCCATGGTAAACGGAAGGGAGTGCAAAAACCATGGGTCAGATTTTTATGAATCCATCGGCGTGGATTTTGAGTACTCCACCCTCTATGAAAAGCTGACAGCCAAAGAAAACCTTCAATTCTTTTCCTCCCTCTACAAAAGACAGACCCGCGCCATCCTGGAGCTGCTTGCCAGCGTGGGACTGGAAAACGATGCGGACAAGCGGGTATCGGACTATTCCAAGGGGATGAAAAGTCGCCTAAATTTTGTAAAAGCGCTGCTGCACGATCCCGAACTGCTGTTTTTGGACGAGCCCACCAGCGGTCTTGACCCCACCAACAGCCGTCTGATGAAGGATCTGATTCTGGCGGAGAAACGCAGAGGAAAAACCATCCTGCTGACCACCCACAATATGCAGGACGCGGCGGAGCTTTGCGACCGGGTGGCCTTCATCGTGGGAGGAACCATTTTTGCCCTGGACAGTCCTCACAACCTCATTATGTCCAAGGGGGCGGCGCAGGTCACCTACACCTGGCTTGACCACGGGGAGCAGACGGCCAGCTGCCCCATGGACAAGCTGTCAGAGGATACGCGGCTTCATATGTTGATTGCCGAAAACCGTCTGCAATCCATTCACAGCAGCGAACCGACACTGAACGACATTTTCATGGAGATCACTGGGAGGACGCTGGTATGAGATTTCGGCATTTGCTGCTATGGGATATGCGGTTTCAGGCAAGATATGGCTTTTATCTGCTGTACGGTTTTTTAACGGCGCTTTATCTTTTACTGCTGGTTTCCTTGCCCCAGTCGTGGAAGAAAAATGCTGCCGCGATTCTGATCTTCTCTGATCCCGCGGCCATGGGTCTATTCTTTATGGGAGCCATCGTATTGTTGGAGAAAAGCCAGAGAGTGACTTCCTTCTTCGCGGTTTCGCCGCTGAGCGCTTTGGAATATGTGTGCGCCAAGGTGCTTTCGCTGAGCGCCATTGGACTGTTGGTAGCGGCGGTATTGGCAGCAGCTGCAGGCTGCCCGTCACTGCCTTCTATGCTGGTTGGCACCTTCCTTTCCAGTGTATTCTTCACGCTGACCGGTATTCTGATTGCAACCAAAATCACCAGCCTGAATCAGTTTCTTCTCGCCACGGTGCCGGTGGAAATTCTGGCTTTTGTACCTGCCATATTGCACCTGTTCGGCATCGCGCCTGCCTTTTTAAGGTTTTTTCCGCCAAATGTCTGTATGGATCTGATTGCAGGCAGAGGATTTTCCGTGATCGGGCTGGTTTTCACCGCAGCTTTGATCCTGCTGCTCTTTGTCGCGGCGTGCCGGTGTGTGATGAAAATGTGGATCAGCGCGGGAGGTGTCAAGCTATGAAAGCCATACGGCTGAGTTTTTTTCATATGCTGAAGCTGGTTCGGCAGGATAGGATGCTGCTTGCGGCGGGGCTGGCTCCGCTTTTGGCAGGGACAGCCATTCACTTTGGCGTGCCCTTTGCGGAGAAGATACGGATCCGCTTTACCGGCCTGCCTGCCATCCTGTCCCCCTACTACGGTCTTTTCGATGTTTTCTTTTCATCTATCACTCCGGCCATGTTCTGCTTCATCGCCGCCATGGTGATGCTGGAAGAACGGGACGATCATATTGACCGATACCTGTCAGTAACGGGCTTGGGGCGAAACGGATATATTGTATCCCGCATCGGATTTCCGGCACTGGCGGCGTTTGGCGTCACGGCAATGCTGCTGCCGGTGTTCCATCTTACCCCTTTGTCCGTCGGGGCGATTCTTTTTCTGTCGCTGACCGGTTCTTTGCAGGGTGTGATTCTCTCCCTGCTGATTGTAACGATTTCCTCCAACAAGTTGGAGGGCATGGCCGTCACAAAGCTGGCATCTCTGATGATGCTGGGGGCTGTCATACCCTATTTCGTTCCGGCACCGTTTTCTTTTGTATGCTCTTTTCTCCCTTCCTTTTGGATGGGAAAAGCCATGATGGAGGGGACGCTCCTTTATCTGCTGCCGTCCCTTGCGGCGGAGGGTGGTTGGATTGCGGTTTTGTGGAATCCATTATGCAAGGCTTGCCGGTAACGGAAAAACGGAGCAGCCAATCATAGAAGGTTTTCGGCTCTATTCGTTGATTCAAGACAGGACATAAGTCTGCCCTCTTTCGAAGGATGATTAGCAAAATCACAGAGGGGCAATGATTCCGTTCACTTGATGACACCGTTTGGAAAACAAATCCTCCGAACCCATCTTCCATAGGGAAAACTAGGTTCGGAGGATTCTGCCCGGGTACAAGCGCTTTCCCAATGGTTTGGGATTCTTGGATAACAGATAATAAATAAAAGAGAATCGTACATTAACGCCACATACTGCGGCGGAAAAACGAGTATCGATTCACGATTATCCATTATCTCTTATCTGAGCCCCGAAGGGATAGAGCTTTTTGAAAAACCGCAACGTACCACACTTTTCGAAATCGGACAGATTCCAATTTGATCCACCTCTCTATGGGATGCGTCAAAACCGGAGGGACTCTCCCAAGGGCTAAAAACAGTCCACCAGACTGTTTTTACGGCAGCTAACGCTGCCGCCGCCCTTTCGAGTCCCCCTCTTGCATAAAAAGTCTGAGATACCCGAAGGGGTATCTCAGACTTTTGGTGCGAGAGAGGGGACTCGAACCCCCACGGCGTAACCACACGCACCTCAAACGTGCTTGTCTACCATTCCAACACTCTCGCAAGTTTGCCTAACTATTATAGCCCCCGTTAGGAGATTTGTCAACACTTTTTTCAAAACCCCTTGAAAAACCTGTCTTTCCTTGGTACACTATAGAAAAAAGACGGAGGATTCCGAATATGGTTCGCTTTTTTGTGACAGCGGAGCAGTTCTGTAGTGACGCTCCAGAGTTGACAGGGGAGAACGCCCAGCACGCGAAGGTTTTGCGACTGAAGGAAGGGGAGCAGGTACTGCTATGCGATGGGGAAGGACAGGAGTGCCTTTGCCGCATCGCAGCAGCGGAAGGCGGGCAATATCGCCTGTCTGTCCAGGAGCGCCGTCCATCAGAGGCCGAGGCGGCGGTGCGGGTCAGCGTGTATATGGCTTTTCCGAAAGCGGACAAACTGGAGCATGTGATCCAAAAGGCCACGGAGCTGGGGGCTTATGAGATCGTGGCTTTTCCCAGTGCCCGGTGTGTTTCCCGGCCGGATGAAAAAAGCCTAAAAAAGAAGCTGGAGCGCTGGCAGAAGATCGCGTCCTCCGCTGCCGAGCAGTCCGGGCGGGGGCGGATTCCGGCGGTACTGGTGCTGGGAAGTTACTCCGAAGCCCTGGCGCGTGCCGCCCAGGCGGACAAGGCCCTGCTGTTTTACGAAAATGAGCAGTCCCTAACCTTGAAAGCCGCCCTCCGGGGCAATTACCGCAGGGTGAGCCTGCTGACAGGCCCGGAAGGCGGTCTGGAGGAGAAAGAGGTTGCCCAGGCAAGAGACGCGGGCTTGCAGGTCTGCACCCTGGGCAAGCGGATTCTCCGCTGCGAAACGGCGCCGTTGTGCGCCCTCTCTGCCGTGATGTACGACGCGGGAGAATTCTGATCGAACCTACCGTTCCTCAGAAGCGGCCACCAGCAGTTCCCGGATGGGCAGACCCTGGGGACAGCTTTCCTCACATTTTCCGCATTTCAGACAGGCGTCGGGGGCGGGGCCATCCACCGGAATCCTTTCTCCCCGCTGGCGCAGAGCATTGAGGCTGGCAAACAGCTCCGGGATGGGGATGGCCTGGGGGCAGACTTCGGTGCAGTAGCGGCAGGCGGTGCAGTTGATCAGCCCTTGGCTGCGGAATACCGCCCGCACCCGGCTGACAGCCTCCTGCTCCCCAGGGGACAGGGGCTGGAAATGCTCCATAAAGCCCACGTTATCCCGCAGCTGTTCCAAATTGCTCATGCCGGACAGAACCATCATGATCCCATCAAAGCCGGCGGCAAAGCGGATGGCATAGCTGGCGTTGGAGCCACCTCTCAAGCGGTCAAAAATATTCTGCGCGGCGGCCGGGAGGTTCACCAGGGAGCCGCCCTTCACAGGCTCCATGACAATGACAGGCTTGCCGTATTTCCGACAGACCTCATAGCATTTTCGGGACTGCACCTTTTCGTCCTCGAAATCCACATAGTTGAATTGAAGCTGAACCACTTCGATCATGGGGAACTCCTGAAGGATTTCCTCCAAAGCCTGGGCGGAATCGTGGAAGGAAATGCCGATGTGGCGAATTTTTCCTTCCTGCTTCAGTTCCAGCGCGGTCTCAAAGGCCTTTGCCTCCCGATACCGGGCCAGTCGGGCTTTGCTGAGAGCGTGCATCAGATAAAAATCAAAATATTCCACGCCGCAGGCCTCCAGCTGCTGCTGGAACAAGGGACGGATATCCTCCTGCTTTTCAAAAAAGTTGTAGGAAAGCTTGTTTGTGAGCAGAAAGCGCTCCCGGGGATACCGGGAGCTGACGGCTTCCCGGATAGCCAGCTCGCTTTTTCCGTTGATGTAGCCGTGGGCGGTGTCAAAATAACGAAAGCCCTTTTCCAGAAACAAATCCACCATCTGCTTGGTTTGCTCGATGTCCACTTCTTCGCCCAGCATGGGCAAGCGCATGCAGCCAAAACCAAAATTGCGGTCGATTCCGTCAAAATAGGTTGTCATTCCGATTCCTCCTTGCGGATGCTTTTTCACAGTTTTGTAAATATCAGTATACCATCCGGTGCGCGGCCTGCTCAATGGGGAAAGTGACTAAATTTAAAGGATTCGTTTTGGATATTTGGACAAGAAGAAACATGAGGTATCCCATGAAACAACGAAGAAGCAATCCGCTTCCCTGGGAAATGATTCCCACGATTTTTGCCCTTGCCTGGCCCACCATGCTGGAGCAGCTGATGGAGACGGCGGTGCAATATGTGGACACGGCCATGGTCGGCTCCCTGGGCACCTACGCAACCGCCGCGGTCGGCGCCACAACCACAGTAAACTGGCTGATCAACAGCACCATTTCCGCCTTGGCAATCGGCTTTCTCGCCTTTGTGGCCCGAGCCTGCGGGGCAGGGGACACGAAACGGGCAGGGAAGGCCGCTTCTCAAGCGGTGCTGGCCGTGCTGGTTTGTGGCGGCTTTTTCACTGTGCTGACTCTGGGGCTGAGCCGCTATGTGCCGGTTTGGATGCAGGTGGATCCGTCCATTCAGTCCCTGTCCGCCCGGTATTTTTTCATTCTCTACACCCCCATGCTGGCCAGAACGGCGATTCTGATTTTTGGAACCCTGCTTCGGGCGGCGGGGGATACCAAGACCCCCATGCGCGTGGGGATTCTGGTGAATCTTATCAACGTGATTCTGAATTTCCTGCTGATCTATCCCAGCCGCAGCCTTTGGGGTATGCGCCTTCCCGGCGCCGGGCTGGGGGTGATCGGAGCGGCAGTAGCCAGTGCGGCTGCTTTCCTGGCAGGCGGCGTGTGCATGAGCGTGGCGCTGTGGCGTCATCCGATGCTTTCTCCCCGGGGGCAGAAGCTGAAGCCGGACTGGAGCGTCCTGGGGCCTTGTCTGAAGGTGGCGCTGCCCAATGCCTTGCAGCGTTTTGGCACTTCTTTGGGCTACGTGGCCTTTGCGGCCATGATTAACTCCCTTGGGGAGGTGTCTACGGCAGCGCACACCATTGCAAACACTGTGGAATCCGCTTTCTACATTCCCGGCTACGGAATGCAGACCGCGGCGGCCACGCTGGCCGGAAATGCCCTGGGTGCGGCGGATAACCACCGGGCCAGGGATTTGGCCCGAATGATGATTGTCATCGAAACCATATTGATGGTTTTTTCCGGCGGCGCGCTGTTCTGTTTCGCGCCCAATATGATGACCCTGTTTTCCGGGGATGCCCAGGTTATCCTTCTGGGCGCCACGGTACTGCGAATGGTGGCGGTGTCGGAGCCGTTTTACGGCGTTTCTATCATTATTGAGGGCATGATGCAGGGCATGGGAAACACGGTACTGCCCTTCTTCATTGGCATCAGCGGTATGTGGGGCATTCGGATTTTGGGAACCTTTGTTTGCACGCAACTGCTGGGAATGGGCCTGGTTTCCGCCTGGGGGTGTATGATCGCCCACAATCTTACGGTTTTTGTTCTGTTTCTAATGTGCTATCTTACCGGAAAATGGAATCCTATGAGCAAAGAATCCCTTTCCCAAGGGAAAAATCGAAAAAATAATGAAAAAAACACTTGATTTTCCATTTCCCGTATGTTAAAATAAATCGGTCTGAAATCAAGGTGCGTCCTCTGGCAGCGGATGCTGCGTATGAACGCCTAATATTTAAGGAGGACAAAGAAATGGATTTGGTCAAGGCTCTGAACAGCCAGTACATGAAGGAAGAGCTGCCCGAGGCTAAGGTCGGCGACACCGTTCGTGTGCACGTACGCATTAAGGAAGGCTCCCGTGAGCGTATCCAGGTGTTTGAAGGCACCGTGATCGCCCGCAAGCACGGCGGCATCGGCGAGACCATCACCGTTCGTCGTGTGTCTTACGGCGTGGGCTGTGAGAAGGTCTTCCCCCTGCATTCTCCCAACGTGGCGATGATCGAGACTGTCCGCAAGGGCAAGGTTCGCCGCGCCAAGCTGTACTACCTGCGTGACCGCGCTGGTAAGGCCGCTAAGGTCAAGGAGAAGGTTTAACCGAGAATTCCATAAAAAAGGAGGGCTAAGCCCTCTTTTTTTATTGGAAGATTTCACACTTTGTTATAGAAAACCCGGTTGTTCTGTGATATACTAACTGGAAAGGCCGGGTAAATTTGGAAACAAAACGCGGCGCAGCATTGGGTTAGGAGGAAGCGCGATGGCTTCAAAAGAGGAAAAGAAGAAAGAAAAGCTGACCTGGAAGGAGAGCGTGGTGCTGTATCTGCACGACTGGCTGTTCCTGCTGATTACCATTTTTCTGCTGTTTTTGCTGGTGTTCCGGGTGATCGTTGTGGATGGGGATTCCATGTTTTCCACCCTTTGGGACGGAGACTATCTGCTTCTGCTGGGCAACGTGTTTTACCAGGAGCCGGAGCGGGGGGACATTGTGGTCATCAGTAAAAAAACCTACGATGATGGCTCGCCCATCATCAAACGGGTCATTGCCACCGAGGGGCAGACCGTGGACATCGACTTTGAAAACGGCATCGTCTATGTGGATGGCCAGGCCCTGGAGGAAAACTATATTCACAATTTGACCACCAATGAGGAAGGAACGGTTTTTCCCTTGACGGTGGAAGAAAACTGTATTTTTGTTCTGGGGGACAACCGGGCGGTGTCGCTGGACAGCCGCTCCACCCAGATCGGGCAGATTGACCGGCGGGAGATTCTGGGCAAGGCCCTGTATCTGATGATCCCGGGAACCCATCACGGCCAGCTGCCCCAGGATTACAGCAGAATGGGGGCCGTGCAATGAACGAACAGATGCACATTCAATGGTATCCCGGCCACATGACCAAAACCCGCCGTCAGATCGAGGCGGACTTAAAGCTGGTGGACGCGGTTTGCGAAATTGTGGACGCCCGGATCCCGGTGTCCAGCCGGAACCCGGATATCGACGCCATCTGCGGCGGCAAGCCCCGGATTCTGGTGTTAAACCGGATGGATTTGGCGGATCCCAACGCCACCAAGCGCTGGGCCACGTATTTTCGGGGCAGGGGTATGGCGGTTGTAGCCACGGATTGCAAGAGCCGTAAGGGCATCGCCGATTTTACTCCCGCAGCCAGAACGGCCTGCGCGGAAAAGCTGGAGCGGGATGCCAAGCGGGGCATGAACCGTCCCCTGCGGGTGATGGTGGTAGGAATTCCCAACGTGGGAAAATCCACCCTCATCAATCAGATTTCCGGCCGGAAGGGTGCCAAGGCGGAAAACCGCCCCGGTGTTACCCGGGGCAAACAGTGGGTCAGCGTGGACGCTGGCTTGCAGCTGCTGGACACCCCCGGTATTCTCTGGCCCAAATTTGACGATCCGGAGGTTGGCATGATGCTGGCCTATACCGGAGCCGTCAAGGAAGGGGTCATCGACATCGAGGAGCTGGCCTGCCATTTGATGGAGCTGCTCCACAAATATTATCCCCAGGTTCTGCTGGAACGCTACCAGGTGGAGGCGGAAGCCGGTACCCCGGGCTGGGAGCTGGTGGAGCTGGCAGGACGCAAGCGGGGGTATCTGATCAGCGGGGGAGAAGTAAACACAGAGCGGATGTCCAAGGTTCTGCTGGATGAATTCCGGAGCGGAAAGCTGGGCAGATTCACCCTGGAAATGCCGGAGGAACAGCCATGAGTCAGATGGATATGTGGGAAATCGAGGATCGCTGCTATGGATCCGATATTCAGGTGATCTGCGGCGTGGACGAAGCGGGGCGCGGCCCCCTTGCCGGGCCGGTATGCGCGGCGGCGGTGATTCTGCCGAAGCACCTGGAGATTCCCGGTTTGACGGACAGCAAGAAGCTCTCCGACAAAAAGCGCCGGGAGCTGTTCCCGCTGATCCAGGAGCAGGCGGTGGCCTATGGCATCGGCTTTGCCTCGGAGCAGGAGATTGATGAAATCAATATTTTGCAGGCGACATTCTTAGCCATGAAGCGGGCACTGGCCCAGCTGAACGGTCAGGCGGATTTTGCCTTGATCGACGGAAACCGGGAGACGGATTTCGGCCTGCCTGTGAAGACCGTGGTGAAGGGGGACAGCCTCAGCGCCAACATCGCGGCAGCCTCGGTGCTGGCCAAGGTCAGCCGGGACGATGTGATGCTGGAAAAGGCAAAGCAGTACCCGGCATACGGCTTTGATGTCCATAAGGGCTACGGCACCCGGGCCCACTACGCGGCGCTGGAGGCCTACGGCCCATGTCCCATTCACCGGACAACCTTTTTAAAGAAATTCTATGGGCAACAGTAAGCTGACAGGCGCCTGGGGCGAGGCCCTGGCGGCGGAGTATTTGCGAAAGCACCGCTACAAAATTCTGGCCTCCGGCTACCGCAGCCGTTTTGGGGAGATCGACTTGATTGCCCAGAACCGGAAACATCTGGTATTCGTGGAGGTCAAGCTCCGAAAATCCCCGGATTTTGCCCAGGCGATGGAGTATGTGGATGGGAAGAAGCAGGAGCGGCTGCGGGCAACTGCGGCGCTGTATCTTACGCAGCATCCCACGGATTTACCTGCCCGGTTTGACGTGATCGAAATCTATGCCCCGGAGGGAACCCAGACCCGCCTTCCGCGGATCAACCATTTGGAGGACGCCTTTCAATGAACGTTTCTGTATTTGATTTTCACTGTGATACCGCCCTGGCGCTGCTGGGGGAGGACATGAACCAGGCGGGCAGCCTGCGGCAGAACCGGCTGCACATCGATTTGGAGCGTGCCGCCGCTTTGGGCGGCTATGCTCAGTGCTTTGCCTGCTTCACAACACCGCTTATGGAGGAGCGGATTTCTCCGGTGCTGGCCTTTGAGCGAGAGCTTGCCACCATCCAGCGGGAGGTGGACAAGAATTTGGATTTGATTTCCATTGCCTATTCCCCGGAGGAGATCGAGGAAAACCAGGTGGCCGGGAAAATGTCTGCCATTTTGACGCTGGAGGGCACTGCGGGCTTTGGCTATGACCCGGCGCTGCTGGAGGATCTGTATGCCATCGGTTTCCGGATCACCAGCCTGGGCTGGAATGAGCAGAATCCTCTGACCGGCTCCCACGTCACCGGCGGCGGCTTGACGGATCGGGGCAGGGAATATGTCCGGGAGGCCCAGCGCCTGGGAATGCTGGTGGACGTAAGCCACATCAGCGACGAGGGCTTCTGGGATATCTTAAAAATCACCGACGCTCCCATTATTGCCACCCACTCCAACAGCCGTGCCGTGTGGAATAACAGCCGTAACCTCACCGATGATATGTTCCGGGCCATTTGCGAAACCGGCGGTGTAGCGGGTTACAACGCTTGCGCGGAATTCACCGGCGAGAACCCGGATCTGGATACCATCTGTGACCACTTCTTCCACTTCCTGGAGCTGGATCCCAGCGGAACCCACATTGCCCTGGGCGGTGATCTGGATGGGGTGGAAGCCCTGCCCCATGGCTTTGAAGGCGTTCAAAGCTGGCCGGTGCTGGCCCAGCGGCTGCTGGGCCGGGGGATGGATGAAATGACGATTCAAAACATCTATTGGAACAACGCCATGGGAGTGATGAAGCGTGCTGTATGTAACCACACGAAATAACCGGGATGCCTTTACCGCCCAACGGGTGCTGACGGAAAACCGGGGGCCGGAGGGGGGCTTGTTTCTGCCCTTCCGGGAGCCGTGTTTTTCGGAGGAGGAGTTGGACGCCCTGCTTTCGCTGCCCTTTGACCAGTGTGTCGCGCAAATGCTGAATTTGTTTTTCCGAAAGGATCTGACCGGCTGGGATGTGGCGTTTGCCGGAGGGAAAAGTCCGGTGCGGCTGGCGGAACTGGGTCAGCGGATCTGGGTAGCGGAGGCCTGGCACAATCCCCGATGGTGCTACGACAGCCTGGTATCCAGTCTAACCCTCCGTCTGCGGGGAGAAAACCGGGAGCCGGGCAACTGGGTGCGCATCGCGGTGAATATCGCGGTTCTGTTCGGTGTATTTGGTCAGCTGCGCCAGCGGGGAATTGCCAACGCGGACATCTGTGTGGCTGCCGGGGATTTCTCCCTGCCCATCAGCGCCTGGTATGCCCGCCGCTGGGGCGCGCCCATCGGCAATATCATATGCTGCTGCAATGAAAACAACAACCTCTGGGATTTGCTCTGCCACGGTCAGCTTCGAACGGATACCGTCAGCATTCCCACAGCACTGCCGGAGGCGGATGTGGCTCTGCCGGTGGATCTGGAGCGGCTGATCTATGGCTGCGGCGGTGCATTGGAGGTGGAACGCTACCTGGATGCCTGCCGCCGGGGCGGCGTGTACTGCCCCAATGACGCGGTTCTGACCAAGCTGCGCAAGGGGCTGCATGTCAGCGTGGTCAGCAGCCAGCGCATGGACACCACCATTCCCAGCGTCTATCGAACCCATGGATATATGCTGTCTCCCGGGGAGGCCCTGGCCTACGCTGGACTGCTGGACTACCGGGCCAGAACGGGCCAGATCGGCCACGCCGTGATCTTCGGGGAGAAAAGCCCACAGCTGGACTGTGAGCGGATATCCCGGACGTTGGGAATATCCCCGGAAGAGCTGAAAGAAATCAGAAAGTAAGGAGGTGCGCTATGGCGCTGTACGCCATCGGCGACCTGCACCTGTGCCTAGGCGCGCCG
Source organism: uncultured Clostridia bacterium (assembly GCA_945946745.1). GTDB lineage: Bacteria > Bacillota > Clostridia > Oscillospirales > Oscillospiraceae > Faecousia. The sequence continues at coordinate 30,257 of CAMEWZ010000003.1, forward strand.
AAGCCAATGGATATCTTTGGCGGGGCCTGGGTGGGTTATATGGACAAGCTGAAGCAGGGACTATCCGTCATTGGCCCTAGGGACACCACGGTTTTGCTGGGTGACTTGAGCTGGGCACTGGATCTGGACAGCGCGAAAGCGGATTTTGCCTGGATCAACGAAATTCCCGGAAAAAAGATTCTCCTCAAAGGAAACCACGATTACTGGTGGAGCACCGCCGCGAAATTTCAGAAATTCTGCGGGGAAAATAGCTTTGAAAACCTGTTTTTGCTGAACAACAACTGCTATTTTTATGAAGACTTTGCCATCTGCGGCACCCGGGGATGGTTTTTTGAGGAAGAACGCTCCGGCGCCCATGATGAAAAGGTGTTCAAGCGGGAGCTGATCCGGCTGGAGGCCTCCCTCAAAGCGGCGGGGGATGCGCCGAAGCTGGTCTTTCTCCATTATCCGCCCCGCTACCGGGGTTATACCTGTCCGGAGATCCTGGCGTTGCTTGAAAAATATCAGGTTCGCCGCTGCTTTTACGGTCATCTCCATGGAGGCAGCCACAAATTGGCCATGGAGGGACTGTGGGATGGGGTGGAATTCCGGCTGGTGTCGGCTGACTACACTGGATTTCAGCCGTTTCCCGTAATTTTATAAAAAGATTTTTCAGAAAACTATGGACAATCGCGCCATTTTCTGCTAAAATAAATCGGCTATGTAAAAAAATATATAAAATGGTTCTGCCATGCAGACCGATTTAGGAGGATTACCGTAAATGAACGTAAAGAGCACTGAGAGAAACGGCAATGAGGTTACCGTGGTCGTAGAGATCGACAAGGAACGGATGGAGTCCGGCGTCAACAAGGCTTACATGAAGGCCCGCAAGAACATCCAGATTCCCGGATTCCGGAAGGGCAAGGCGCCCCGGAAGATGATCGAGGCCATGTACGGCGCCCACGTGTTCTACGAGGACGGCCTGGATGAGATTTTCCCCGAGGTCTATGACTTCGCCATCGCCAAGCAGGAGAGCTTCAAGGCCATCGGCCGTCCCAGCTTGACCGATATGCAGATCAGCGAGGACAACATCGT
>CAMEWZ010000004.1 GCA_945946745.1 uncultured Clostridia bacterium
GGCCGCGGTAAAAACCGCGGCCGCGTTTGCTCTTATTTTTCCAAGGACATGACCTTGTCAATCCGCCGCTGGTGGCGTTCCTCGCCGGAGAATTCCGTGCCCAGCCAGGTGTCCACGATTTCCAGCGCCAGGTTCTCCCCCACCACACCGGCGCCCAGGGCCATCATGTTGGTATCGTTGTGAAGCCGGGTCATCTTCGCGGACCAGGGATCACTGAGCAGGGCACAGCGGACGCCCTTGACCTTATTGGCAGAAATAGACACGCCAATGCCGGTGGTGCACAGCACAATGCCCCGGTCACACTCCCCGGAGGCCACTGCCCGGGCCGCGGCGGCGGCAAAGTCGGGATAGTCGCAGCTGTCGGCGGTGTAGGTGCCGAAATCCTTCACTTCATAGCCCAGCTTTTCCAGGTGGGCCACCACCTTATTCTTCAGCGCCAGGGCGCCATGGTCACAGCCAATGGATATTTTCATATTCTTTCTCCTCTCGCGGGAAACTCCCGCAATCAATTGATCACATACCCGCCGCTGACGCCCAGCACCTGGCCGGTGACAAAATCCGCGTCAGCCAGATAGGCAAAGGCCTTCGCCACATCCATGGGGGTACCGTTGCGGCCAACGGGAGCTTCTTCCGCCATTTGAGCCAAAATCTCCGGCTCCACCCCCGCGCACATGTCCGTGAGAATCACCCCAGGGGCCACGCAGTTCACCCGGACGCCGCTGGGGCCAAGCTCCTTGGCCAGTGCCTTGCTTAGGCCGATCACCGCTCCCTTGGTGGCGGAGTAAGCCGCCTCGCAGGAAGCGCCCACCTGGCCCCACATGCTGGACACCGTAATCACGCAGCCCCGCTGCTTTCTCAGAAAATGGGGCATGGCGGCGTTGACGCAGTGGTAAATGCCTTTGACGTTCACGTCAAACAGCCGATCCCAGTCCGGTTCCGGCATGCTGCTCATCAAGCCATACCAGCAGACCCCGGCGTTACAGACCAAAATATCCACGTCGGGGATTTGGGCAAAAGCCGCCGCCACCGCCTGTCCATCGGAAACATCACAACAAATGGCCGTGGCTCCGGTTTTCTCCGCCACCGCGCCGGCTGCCGCGTGGTTTTTCTCATACAGGAAAAATACCCGGTCACCCAGACCGGCAAACAACGCCACCGCCGCGGCCCCGATTCCCCGGGAGCCGCCGGTAATCACCACCGTCCGCAAAGGAACGCCCGCCTTTCCTGGAAAATAGGGCTGTTCGCAGCCCAATTACCCTCTTCTTCTGCTTCTGCCCCGGTTTTCGGAGTAGGCCTTGATAGAGGAGAGCTTGCTGTCGGACTCGGTCATAAAGGCCTTCAGCTTTTCCTCAAAAAGCTGATCCGCAGTCTTGGGCGCGGCAGGCTGCACCGGGGCGCGCTGGGGCCGGGCCTGGTTCTGCTCCCGGTTCTGATAGCCGCCCTGGCGGGGAGCACCTGCGTTGCCGCCCCGGAAATTGGGCTTGCCGCCCTCCCGCTGGGGCTTCGGCTCCAGGCGCTTGATGGAGAGGTTAATCTTGCCATTGTCTGTGCCAATGACCATAACCTTCACATCCTGGCCCTCGGTCAAATGCTGGCGGATATCGCTGACATAGGTGTTGGCCACCTCCGAGATATGTACCATACCGGTTTTGTTCTCAGGCAGCGAAATGAACGCGCCAAAGTTCGTGATGGATTTGACTTTCCCCTCTAAAACAGTTCCTACGGTTAACTCCATATTTGCTCTGATTCCTCCATATGTTAAGGCAATCGGATTGCCTGGATTACGACTGCGGGTCAACGACCACGGTTCTGGGATCCACCAATCCCAGTTCTTCCTTGGCAATTTCCTGGACGCTCTGAACGGAATCCAGATCGGCTGTTTTCCGCTCCAGCTCGCTGTTGGCATATTCCACCGCGGCGGCCTCGCCGCGCAGCTTATCCGTCTGCTCCCGGATCCCGTTGTGCACCCATCTCAGGGCCACCAGCGCTGCGGTGGAAAACAGGATCAGAAGGATCAGGGAAATCTTCAGTCCGGTTCCGGCGCGGCGAAACACGACTTTTACGGTTTTCTTTTCGGTTTCTTTCATGGGATGTTCCTCCGGGTGATGCGGGATGATGCCTATGCTGATTCCATCTTATTGTAACCCATTTTTCCCCAGATGCAAACAAAATTTTTTCAAATTGGAGAATTTTTTTCCCGGGCAGGAGCATAAGGCCCAGCAGGCGGCGGATTCCTTTCCAAAATCCGGCAAAAACCGGCGTCAGCGCCGGGCCGAAAGCGCCCTCCCAGGCCGCTCCCCCCAGCGCCATCCCTACCAGGTATCCCAGCCGAAGATCCCCGCCGCAGATCCCGAAGGCAAAATACACCCATATCCAGAACACGGCCAGCAGGAACAGGGTATCCGCCATCCAGCAGCTGCGGCGGCGCAGGGGCCGCAGAAATCCGTAGCCCAGCCCCAGCGCCGCCCCCAGCAGGACGCTGATCGTCAGCCGGTAAGCCGCCGTTGCCGGAGTCACCGGAACAGCCTCCGGAAAAGGCCGTCCTGCCGGGGCTCCTCATAACTCAAGCTGGTCACCGTGCCGTCCACCGCCACCTGGCCTCCCTCCAGAGAAAGGTTTTTCAGCTGCAACCCCTGGCCCTGGATCAGCAAGGTGCCCAGAGCGGTTTGCAGAATCACCGTGTTCTCATCAAAGCTGACCACCTCCGTGACGCCGGACATGGTCAGCTTCTGCCGGTCGACAAGCTGCAATTTATGCGGCATCTGCTCCTGCTCCATGCCATCCCTCCTCACTTGCTACACGCTATGCCAGCGCCCCGCAAGATATGCACGCGGCGGTGAGTCGCCGCTGACAATGCGTGGCCGCCAGTGGCGGCGGACAATGCGTGCCCAGGCTGGGTGGTCATCGTTACACCATTGGGTACCGCTCGGTATCGTTACGGCGGTACAAATTGTAATTTGGCGCACAGCGGTCTTGGCTCCCCCGTTGGGGGAGCTGGCACGGCGTTAGCCGTGACTGAGAGGGCCCTCTCCGCCCCCTTCGGGGGCACCTCTCCCTACCGGGCAATACTTTGCCCCCTGCCTTTTGGCAGGGGGCTGTGTCGCTATTTGGGATTTACCGGCTCCCCTTGTCGTAGGGGATGCCCTCGGCTTTGGGGGCCCGGGACTTCTTGGAGGTGAAGGCCAGCACCGCCAGGGTCACAAGATAAGGCAGCATCCGGTACAGGTGGGAGCTGATGCCCAACTCCGCCAGCAGGAATACGCCGTCTCCGTTGAGATCGATGGAGCTGTAGGCCGCCGCGATGCACTTGAACAGGCCGAACAGCAGCGATGCTCCCGCTATGTTCAGTGGCTTCCAGTTGCCGAAGATCATAACCGCCAATGCCAGGAAGCCGAAGCCCGCCACATCGCCGTTGGCGGTGCAGTTGGCGGTGGTCAGAGCGTAGACAAAGCCGCCCATGCCCGCCAGGGCACCGGAAATGGTGGTACCGGCATAGCGCATCTTGTAGACATTGATGCCCAAGCTGTCCGCCGCCTGGGGATTCTCGCCGCAGGCCCGGAGCCGCAGGCCGAACCGGGTCTTATACAGCACGATGGACAGCACCACGAAAACCAAAATACAAATATAGGTTGCCAGATAGACCTTATTGAGGAACGTCTCTCCCAAAAAACCAATGTTGGTGGACTTGTCGATGCCAAAGGTGGACTTCTTCAGCATGAACCAGGAGGCGGCGTCGCCGGTTTTCATCATCAAGGTATTCTGGTTTACCAGAATGCGGATGAGGAACAGCACCAGGGCCGGGGCCATTAGGTTCAGCGCCGTGCCGCCGATGGTCTGATCTGCCCGCAGATTGATGGAGGCGAAGGACAGCAGCAGGGAAAACACCGCGCCCAGCGCCGCCGCCACCAGCATCGCCAGCAGCTCCAAACCTTGCAGCGTCAGCCAGTTACCAGACCGGGCGGCGTTGAGGAACAGGGGGACGGACTGCATGGTGTGGACGAACAGAACGCCCACGAAAGCGCCGAAGATCATAATGCCTTCCAGCGCCAGGTTGATAATACCGCTGCGCTCGGCAAACACACCGGCCAGGGCCACAATCATAAGCGGCACCGCGTAGAGCAGCGTCTGCTGAATCAGAAATGTCATGCTTCCCCGCCTCCTTTCTTCTCATCCTCGGACACCGATGGCTTGTTCCCCGTCTCCGCGTTGGCATTCGTCGCGCCCGCTTTTTTCTTTCCGGTGAGCATCATCCGAATGACCAGGGAGAAGGCGCTGAGGTAGACAATGACCGAGATAATCACATCGGTGATATATTCGTTATAGGCCGTGTAGCCGGTGAGCTGCTGTCCTACAATGTCCAGCATGGCCATGAAGTTGGCCGTGAAAATCACCGCGATGGGATTATTCACCGCCAGCAGCGCCACGGGGATGCCGTTGAAACCGGTGCCGGGCAGGGACTGGTAGGTAGACCAGTAGAACTCCGTATTGCCGGAGAGCCAGTACAGCGCCGCGCCACCGCCTGCCAGCGCTCCCGCGATGGCCATGGACAGCACGATGTTGCGCTTGTCATTGATGCCCGCGTACCGGGCGGCGTGGCGGTTGGAGCCGCAGGCCTTGAGCTGATAGCCCAGGGTGGTCTTGTTGATCAGAATATACATGGCAATGGCAATGACGATGGCAATGAGGATGCCGCCGTTGATCTGGGAGCCGGGGAACAGCTTGTCCAGCCCCAGCTTGGGAGTCGCCACGCCGTTGAAGGTAGTCTTATAAATATACCCGGCCTTGGTATTTTCCACCACGTTTTTGAAATTGCTCACGTCAAAGGCCCAGGTCACGATGTTCGCCGCCAGCCAGTTGGTCATGATGCAGGCCAGAACCTCGTTGATATTCAAAAAGGCCTTCAGCATGCCGGGGATGGCGCCCCACAGCGCGCCTGCCAGGCAGCCGCCCAGAAAAGCGATCACCCAGATGAGACCAGCAGGCACCGTCTCAGAAGGAATTCCCAGAGCCAGCATGAGCGAGGCCATGGTGCCCATCAGATATTGTCCCGGCGCGCCGATGTTGAACAGGCCCGTCTTGTAGGCCACAGCCACGGAAAGGCCGGTCATAATCAGCGGCGTCGCCCGGAACAGCATGTTGCCCAGAGACTGGGCGTTATAGCCCCAGGTCAGGTTGCCCGCCGCGTTCCGGCCGGTGGACAAAATGCCCGCGAAGATCAGCCGCACACCATCCCAAATGCCCCTGGGGGTGATGGTGTCCTTGCTCAGACCCACCAGCACCACCACAATGGTGCCCACAAACAGGCCCACCAGGATGGAGATCAAGGACGCCAGCACCTTTTTGGTAGCATCCTTTTCATAGATGGTTCGTAAAGTCTGCTTCATTCCTGGGTTCCTCCCTTCCCGCCGCGCTTGGCACCGGCCATGTAAAGTCCCAGCTCCTGGACGGTGGTCGTCTTGGGATCCAGCTCGCCCACGATTTCTCCCTCATACATCACCAGAATCCGGTCAGACACATTCATGACCTCGTCCAGCTCCAGAGAAACCAGCAGCACTGCCTTGCCCGCGTCCCGCTGGGCCACCAGCTGGCTGTGGATGTATTCAATGGCGCCCACGTCCAGGCCGCGGGTGGGCTGCACCGCGATCAGCAAGGGGCAGCCCCGATCGATCTCCCGGCCGATGATGGCCTTCTGCTGGTTGCCGCCGGACATGCTGCGAGTCACCGTCACCGGGCCCTGGCCGCTGCGGACATCGTACTGGCCGATGATCTGATTGGCGTACTGGCGCACCGCGTCCCGCTTGATAAAGCCCATTTTCTGGAACCGAGGCTCCTGGAAGGTCTGAAGCACCAGGTTGTTTTCCAGGGTATCGTCCAGCACCAGGCCATGCTTATGCCGGTCCTCGGGGATATGGCTGATACCCGCTTGTGAGCGCTTGTGGATGCTGGCGTGGGAAATATCCTGGCCGCAGAGGGTGATGGTACCGGCGCTGGCCTTTTCCAGGCCGGTCAGGCCGTAGACCAGCTCCGTCTGGCCGTTGCCGTCAATGCCCGCAATACAGACAATCTCCCCCGCGCGCACCTGGAAGGACACGTCGTGCACGGCGTTCTTTTTGCTGGTTTTGGAGGGAATGGTCAAGCCCTTCACATCCAGAATCACGTCCTCCGGATGGGCAGGCCCCTTCTGAACCTCCAGCTGCACCGGGCGGCCCACCATCATATTGGACAGCTCCTGCTTGTTGGTATCCTTAATATTCACGGTGCCCACGCATTTGCCCTTGCGCAAAACGGTGCACCGGTCGGCCACCGCCATGATTTCATTCAGCTTGTGGGTGATGAACAGGATGGACTTTCCTTCCTTGGCAAAGCCCCGCATGATCTCCATCAGCTCGTCGATCTCCTGGGGGGTCAGCACGGCGGTTGGCTCGTCAAAAATCAAAATTTCATTGTCCCGGTAGAGCATCTTCAGAATCTCGGTACGCTGCTGCATACCCACGGTAATATCCTCCACCTTGGCATCCAGATCCACATAGAGTTTATATTTGTCCGACAGCTCCTGAACCTTCTGCCGGGCCACCTTTTTCTGGAGGAAGCCCAGCTTGGTGTCCTCCGCCCCCAAAATGATGTTGTCCAGCACGGTGAACACATCCACCAGCTTGAAGTGCTGGTGAACCATGCCGATGTGCAGGGCGGTGGCATCGTTGGGGTTGTTGATTTTCACCACCTGGCCGTTCTTCCGAATCTCCCCCGCCTCCGGCTGGTAAAGGCCAAACAGGACGGACATCAGCGTGGACTTGCCCGCGCCGTTTTCGCCCAGCAGGGCGTGGATCTCGCCACGCCGAAGCTGAAGGGTAATGTCGTCATTGGCCACAATGCCGGGGAATTCTTTTCTGATGTTGAGCATTTCAATAATGTATTCCGACTGCATTATGAAGGCCCTCCTTCCCGAATTTACGCAAGGATATTATATAATGTCCACGAACGAATTGCAAGAAAAGAATCGCTTTTTCCACAGATTTCACGGTTTCCCCAAAACCGGCAGCAACCGATAAAAAGAGGCTGCCCCCAATGAGGCAGCCTCCTTATGTGTGTGGGAAAGATTACTTGACGATGTTCATGGTGACATTGGCGGTGGAAGCGGGTTCGGGAACGTCGCTGCCATCCACGGTGACCTTGCCGGCCACGATGTCAGAGAGCATGGTGTTGTACTGATCCACAGTCCAGCCGGTCAGAGACCAGGTAGCGGTGGGCAGGCCAACCGCGTTCTGCGCAGCGCCCAGAACGATGGAGGCATTGCCGTCGCCGATGAAGGTCTTCCAGCTGTCCTCGGTCTCGGCGGCCTTCAGAGCCTGCTGAGCAGCCTCACCGATGCCCTTCATAGCGGAGGTGATAACGGTGGGGGACTCGAAGGACTGGTCAACGTCAACGCCGATGACCTTGCCGTCCTCAGCGGAGGCGGCAGCGGCGATGGACTGGAACATGGAACCGCCGCAGGCGAAGATGACCTCGGTGCCGTTCTGATACCAGCCGGCGGCCATGGTCTGCAGCTCGTTGGAAGCCTGGAAGGAGGAGCCGTACAGCCAGGAGTAGTTCATCTCCACCTTCACGCCCTTAGCGGCAGCCGCCGCGTCGGCGCCCTGGACAAAGCCGTAGCCGTAACGGTCACAGGCAGCGTTGGTGCCGCCGCCACCACCGCAGAAGCCCAGCTTGGTGTAGCCTTCCATAACAGCAGCGTAACCGGCCAGATAGCCGCACTGCTCTTCCTGGAAGCAGACACCGGCCACATTGGGCATGCCCATGGCCCAGCCGTCAATGAAAATGAACTTCACATCGGTGAATTCCTTGGCAGCCTTCTCCAGCGCGGTGCCCTGCATAAAGCCGGCGCACACCACAACCTTCGCGCCGTTGTCCACGGCCAGCTTCATGGCGTCGTAGCGGTCGTCATCGGTGGACTGGTCGCCACCGGCGGGCTGATAGTACTTGTAGGACTTGCCGGCATTGGCCGCGTACAGCTTCACGCCGTCATAGGTACCCTGGTTGAAGGACTTGTCCTTCAGCTGGCCCACGTCGGTGATGAAGGCAACTTCGTACTTGCCGTCGGAAGAAGTCATCTCGTCAGCGATGGCATCCGCAGAATCTGCGGCTGCGGGCTCTTCCTTCTTGCTGGAGCCACAGGCCACCAGGGACAGGGCCATGGCCAGAACCAGCAGCAGCGCCAAAATCTTTTTCATGCTTGATTCCTCCAAATCAAATTTTCATTTTGGTATTTCCCATACCAGGCTTATTGTCGCACACTTTACGGAAAAAATCAACACATTTTACAAATATTTGTGGGTCTTTTTCTCACGCCATGTGCTTCCCCGCCTGGAAGCTGTCCGGCAGGAGCTGGGCCAGGGTTCGGGTTTCATAGCCCTGGACATCCACCAGGTAAATCAGAAAATCATCCCCGCAGAACTCCCGCATCACCTGGCGGCAGACCCCGCAGGGCGGGAAAATTCCGGTGATCACACCGTCCTTGCCGCCGCAGACGGCGATGGAAACAAAATCCCGTTGACCGTCGTACACCGCCTTGAAGAACGCGGTGCGCTCGGCGCAGTTGGTGGGGCCGTAGGCGGCGTTTTCGATGTTGCAGCCCTGGTAAACGGTGCCGTCGGCGCACAGCAGCGCCGCCCCGACCTTGTAGCCGGAATAGGGCGCGTAGGCATGGGCCATGGCCTCAATTGCAAGTTCGCACAACTTTTCTGGTTCCATAACAACCTCCGGTGTTCAGAAATGCAAAATGACCGCTCTGCGGACGCCATAATTCTGCATTCATGACACAATTTCTTTTGCAAAGCTTCTACCCGGCGTGGAATACGTTACCCCCAGCAGCTCCGTCACGGTGGCGGCGATGTCGGCGAAGGTTGGCCGGGTGCCCAGGTTCACCGGCTTTACGGCCTTGCCCAGCACCAGCAGCGGCACAAACTCTCTGGTATGGTCGGTGGTGGCGGTGTAGGCGGGATCGCAGCCGTGGTCGGCGGTGATCATCACCAGATCCTCCGGCCCCAGCTTGGGCAGGAAAGATCCCAGCCAGGTGTCAAACTCCGTCAAAGCATTGGCATAGCCATCGATATCCCGGCGGTGGCCGTAGAGCATGTCAAAATCCACCAGGTTCACGAAGCACAGCCCGTGAAAATCCCGGGCGGCATAATCATCGGTGTGAGCCATGCCATCGGCGTTGCTCTTGTTGAACACGTGCTCCGAGTCCCCCCGGCCCGCGAAAATGTCGTGGATTTTCCCCACCGCCAGGATGTCCAGACCGGCAGCCTGGATGGCGTCCAGCATAGTCTGGGCGGGCGGCTCCAGGGAGAAGTCATGGCGGTTGGCGGTTCGGGTAAAGCCCGTCTCCGGGTCTCCCACAAAGGGACGGGCAATGACCCGGCCCACGCCGTGCTTGCCCTGCAAAATCCCTCTGGCCTTCCGGCAGGCGTCGTAAAGCTCCTCCAGCGGCACAACGTTCTCATGGGCCGCCACCTGGAACACGGAGTCGGCGGAGGTGTAAACAATCCACTTTCCCGTTTCCAGATGCGCTTTCCCGTAGTCCCGGATCACATCGGTACCGGAATAGGGCAGGTTGCACAGCACTCCCCGGCCGGTGGCCGCTTCAAAGGCATCCAGCACCTCCCGGGGAAAGCCCTGGGGATACGTGGGCAGCGGATTCGGCGAGACAATGCCGCCGATCTCCCAATGGCCGATGGTGGTGTCCTTGCCCATGGAAGCTTCCGTCAGCCGGGCAAAGGCTCCCGTTGGCGCGGCGGCTTTGGGAAGGCAAGTGACGCTGTCAATATTGCCCAGGCCCGCGGCGATCATGTTGGGGATGTGCAGCTTGGCACTGGTCGCGCAGGAGCGCAGGGTATTCACCCCCACGTCCCCAAAACGCTCGCTGTCCGGCATGGCGCCGATGCCGAAGGAATCCAGCACAATTAAGAAAACACGCTTCATAAAATCACCCGCTTCAAGGTTGATAGAGTCAATTGTTCTTTATCTAACGAAAGCGCCCTTGGCTCTCCCTTTGGGAGAGCTGGCACGGTCTTTGACCGTGCCTGAGAGGGCAATACAGTGCCCCGTCGCCCTCTCCGTCAGCCTAACGGCTGCCACCTCTCCCAGAGGGAGAGGCAAGGGGTGCGGTGCGAATGAACAAAATTCCCCTTTACTTTCCTTCCATGGCCACCGCCACGTCCAGAGCCACCTTCATCATGGTGGTGAACGCGGTCTGGCGCTCCTCGGAGGTGGTCTCCACGCCCTTTAGGACGTGGTCGGAAATGGTGCAGATGCACAGTCCCCGCTTGCCGTACCGGGCGGCGTTCATATACAGGGCGGCAGCCTCCATTTCCAGAGCCATGACGCCCATTTTCCGCAGGCCGTAGACGCTGTCCAGGCCCTCGGGGACGCCCACATGATCGCCATAGAATACATCCGAGGAATTCACGTTGCCCACATGGTAGGTAGCGCCGTTGGCCTCGGCGGCCTTCACCGCTTCGGTGAGCAGCTCCCAGGAGGCGATGGGGGCAAAGGAACCGGGCAGGTGGAACTGCTTGACCCAGTTGGAATCGGTGCAGGCGCCCTGGGCAATCACCAGGTCGTACAGGTTGATGTCATCCTGGATGGACCCGGCAGAGCCAACCCGGATGATATTCTCCACGCCGTAGCCGTTGAAAAGCTCGTGGGAGTAGATGCCGATGGCGGGCATACCCATGCCGGAGGCCATAACGGACACCCGGACGCCCTTATAATAGCCGGTATAGCCCTGGACGCCCCGGACATTGTTGACAAGGACAGGATTATCCAGGAAATTCTCCGCGATGAATTGGGAGCGCAGGGGATCGCCGGGCATCAGCACGGTTTCGCCGAAATCCCCGGGCTTGGCGGAAATGTGCGGGGTGGGAGTGGTAATCATAGCAAATTCCTCCTTATTCAATAGCTGCCGTCATTTTCCAGGCCCTTGGCGATTTTCACGATCCGGGAGGTGCCCAGGCGGGAAGCCCCCAATTCGATGAATTTCTCCGCGTCTGCCAGGCTGGAAATACCGCCTGCCGCCTTGATCTTCACATGAGGGGCCACGTGCTCGGCAAACAGTTCCACATCCTGGAAGGTTGCCCCGGCCTTGGAAAAACCGGTGGAAGTTTTGATATAGTCCGCACCGGAGTCGGAGACGCACTTGCACAGCGCGATTTTTTCCTCGTCGGTGAGCAGGCAGGTCTCGATGATGACCTTCAGAAGCTTACCCTTGCAGGCAGCCTTGATGGCGGCGATTTCGGCGGTGATGTCCGCCCACTTGCCCTCCTTGGCCCAGCCGATGTTGATGACCATGTCTACCTCGTCCGCCCCGTTGTCCACGGCGTCGGAAGCCATGAAGCACTTGGCAGCGGTGGTGTCATAGCCGTTGGGGAAGCCGATGACGGTGCAGATGGGCAGCTTGTCCCCCACATAGTCCTTCGCCTGCTTCACGAAGGACGCCGGAATACAGACGGAGGCGGTGTGGTATTTCATGCCGTCGTCGCAGACGGCCCGGATCTCCTCCCAGGTGGCCGTTTGGGCCAGAAGGGTGTGGTCGCATTTGGCGAGAATGTCTTTTAACTCCATAGTGAATCCTCCTTCATTCATCGGTCTGCGGGGCATCCACATAGCGTTCCACCCGCATTTTCAGTTTGTATTTTTTCCGAAGCTGCGCGATCTGGGTCATCATAGACGTTTTATGATGTACATCCAATGCCGCCTGATCCCGCCAGCGATCGATCAAGAGAACCGTCTCCGGATCGTCTGCCGGGAAAAAGTACGCGTATTTCTCGTTCCCCTCTTCTGCCCGAATGGCATCCACAAGACCGCTGGCAATCATTTCTTCCGCAAACTTTTTGGCATTTCCGTCGCTGCCGGAATAATAAATATTGACTGTTAGGCTCATTGCGCTCCCCCCTGTCCGTGGAGCTTAATAACCTTATGCTCCCGGATGCCCCGGATGTAGCACTTGTGGCACATGGCGATATAGCTGTCGTTGCCCCCCAGCACCACCTGGGCGCCCTGGGTAACGATGTGGCCGTCGGCGTCGATCCGGGCGTTGACGGTGGCCTTGGCGCCGCAGTCGCAGATGGTCTTGATCTCCTGGATGGTGTCCGCCACCTCCATCAGCCGGCGGCTGCCGGGGAACAGCCGGGTCTGGAAGTCCGTCCGCAGGCCGAAGCACATCACGGGAATGTTCTCGTCGTTGACGATACTCCGGAGCTGGTCGATCTGCTCCTCGGTTAAGAACTGGCACTCATCCACAATAATCACATCACACCGGCCCTGCTGGGTCTCCCGAAACCGGGCGGAGATGTCCATATCCGGGGGGATCACCTCCACCTCCGCTTCCAGGCCGATGCGGCTGCGCAGGATCTGCCGCCCGTCCCGGGTATCGGCGCTGGGCTTGATGAGCCAGACCCGCAGGTCATTTTCCTCATAATTGTATTTGGTGATCAGCGCCTGCGCCGTTTTGCTGGAGCCCATGGCGCCGTATTTGAAATAAAGCTTTGCCATCTCTTTCTACCTCCGTTCGGTTAACTACCATTATACCGAAAACCTTCTGCCAGTGCAAGAGGTATTTTATGCGGTTTCCACAACACGCACTTGTATGAAGGCAGCCCGGAGGGTTTGGGCGGATTTTCTTTTTCCATCGGCTTTTGGCAAATTCCCCGCAAATCCTGCTCAATCCCTCCGTCAAAAAAATCCCCCAGCGCACAAGCCAGTGACGGAAAACACCGGCTGCCCTGCTGGGGGGATTTTTTGCAGTTCTTTCCCTTTGCGTCTCTCAGCCGCCCATAAGCAGGACAGACAGATCATTGACATTGGTGCCGGTGGCGCCGGTTTTGATTAGGCCGCCGCAGGCCTCCAGCGCGTGGTAGGCATCGTTGTTTTCCAGCACGTCGGGAATGAGAATGTCCTTTGCTTTCAGCGCGTCCCGGGTGGTGCCGTCGGTGTAGCCCCCCGCCGCGTCAGTGGGGCCGTCGGTGCCGTCGGAGCCGATGGAGAACACACAGGCGTTGATCCCGGCGATGCCCTCGGCAGCGGCCAGAGCCAGCTCCTGGTTCCGGCCTCCCAGGCCGGTTCCGGTCAGATGCACCACGGTTTCCCCACCGGCCAGGAATGCCAGCGCCTTGCCGCTGTTCTGGTGATACTGGGCAATGTTGCCGAGAAAAACACCGGCATCCCGGGCGGTGCAGGAGAGCCGGTCGGTCAGAATCACCGGCTCGTAGCCCAGGCGGCGGCACGCCTCCTCCGCTGCGGCGCACAGCTGGCGGACGCTGCCGGTGATGTGGGTAGTCACGTTGTCCAGCCGCTTGGGGGTTTCCTGGCGCAGAAGGGTTTCCATCTGCGCCGTCATGGTCAGATGGTAGCCCCGGACAATCCGCAGGGCGTCCTCCGTGGTGGAGGCGTCCGGATAGGCAGGCCCGGAGGCGATCATATCCAGCCGGTCGCCCAGAACATCGGACAGCACGATGGTGAACACCTTCGCCGGTTCGCAAAGGGCGGCAAACCGCCCGCCCTTTACGGCGGAGAAGCGCTTGCGTACGGTGTTCATCTGGACAATGTCCGCACCGCAGGCCAGCAGCTCCTTTGTCAGCCTGTTTAAATCCGCCTCGGGGATCAGAGGCTTTTCAAACAGCGCCGAGCCGCCGCCGGACAGCAGAAACAGCACCGTGTCCTGCGCCGTCAAGCCGGTGACGGCATCGATGGCCGCCTGGGTGGCCCGGAAAGAATTCTCGTCCGGAACCGGGTGTCCCGCTTCGTAGATGGCAAGATTGGCGATGGGGCCGCGGCTGTGGTCATACTTGGTGATCACAACGCCGCCGCTGATTCGGCTTCCCAGCTGATCCCGGGCGGCCCTGGCCATCTGCCAGGCGGCCTTGCCGGCGGCGATGAGCACCAGGCGGCCCTGGGAAAAGTCGGCTGTTTCCAATGCGGCTTTCACGGCGGTGTCGGGCATGGCGGCATGGAGTGCCGCGGAAATAATCTGGTTGGCATGTTCACGCAAAGACATAAGCTTTCTCCTTTTTATACTTCGTATTCGTGCAGCCGCTGGAGCACCAGCCGCACCAGGTATTCCTGCCAGAAGGCGGGAATCTGGCCGATGCCCAGGCTGTCCAGCACCCGCTTCACCCGGTATTGCAGGGTGTTTTTGTGGACAAACTGCTTCTGCGCGGCGGCGGTGACGCTGCGGCCGCAGTCGTAATAGCACTGGATGCTGTCCATCAAAACCCGCAGCTCCTGGGGAGAAAAGGTCTCCCGCAGCTGCTTTGCCAGGGTATCTAAAAACGCGGCCTGCTCCAGGGCGGTGCTGCTGAGCATGTATTGGCATCGGGTTTGGGTGTCCGCGATGTCCTGCATCCATCCGCCGCCGGATCGATCCAGAATGTCTGCCTGGCGGTAGGCTTGATGGATTTCCCACAAGGAGGCGCTGGGTGTGCCGAGGGAGACGCGGTAGCCGTCCTCCGGCAGCGTTCGCAAGGCCTGCAGCGTGCGATTGGGCTTGGCTCCTGCCAGCAGCACCATCCGCTGCTCCACAATGCCCCAGATGTCCGTCCGGGGATCCAGAAAGTCCAGCTGCTCCAGCCGCTGGCACAGGGCATCCCCGCAGCCGGGCAGGCTTAAGTCCCGGGGTTCGGAAATAACCGCCGTGGTCACGGGAAAGGTAAGGCGCAGGTGCAGCCGATCCATCAAGCTGTAGACGGTGGACAAACTGTCCTTCGGAGGCGACAGCAGCGCCTCCAGCAGCTGACAGCGCAGAGCGGCTTCAGACAGTCTGGGCCGGAGCATAGCCTCCATTTGGTAATACTTGGCGGCGTAGACCTCCAACAGATGGGCCACGTCCCGGATTTCGTCCGGGTCGCCGTAGATGCCCACCACGCCGATGACAGTGCCATTGACCCGAAGGGGCATATTGCAGCCCTCCTTGGCGCCGGGATACTGGGAAAGCTGATCCTTGCGGATGTTGACCACCTTTCCGGTCTGCACGGCTTCTCTGGCGCCCCGGTGGTAGGAGCCAACCCGCTCCCCTTCGGTGGAGGCCACGATGATGCCCTCCGTATTCATAACATTGATAGTTCTGCCGCCGATCAGTGAGGAGGTGACCTCCACCAGATCCTTGGCCAATTCTTCCAGTAGCATGGAATATCCTCCTCATTCCCAGGCGGCAAGTCGCCTCCACTTTCCAACCTTACTCGTAAAAAACCGTATCTCCCACGCACAGGTGGCAGCCGGTGACATCGGGGAAGGCTTCCAGAGCGCATTCCGCCGCGTCGCCGGAGCAGTGGCTCAGGCCCAGGGGCTCCAGGCCCATCTGCCGCAGAGCCTGGATGGTGGCATCGATGCGGGCGCTGTCCGCCTCCACCAGGTGGGTGCCGCCGTAAACTGCCCGGATGGGCTGGCCCAGCAGCTTTCGCACCTGGGCCGTCATGTTCAGAATACCGGGATGGGAACAGCCCACCAGCACGGCCAGACCGCCGCTGATTTGCAGCGCCATGCAGATTTCGTCGAGAAAATCGTCCTCCCGGAGCCCGTCTGCCGTGCGGCGGACGAAACGCTGGGGGATCTGCTCAAACGCGTGGATGCGGGGAAAGCCGGAAATCAGCCACACCCCAGGGAAAATCTCCGCCAAATCCGCTACCGTGTGGTGGCGAAGTCCCCTTTCCGTCAGAAAATCCGGGCCAAACCCCGCGGATAGATCGGTGAGCCGGACGCCGGAGCGGGCATACTTCGGCTCAAAGAAATGCGCTCCGGTGTAAACATCCTGGCTGCCCAGGCCGTTGTCTGCCAGATCCCGGAAGCCGGAGGCATGGTCATAATGGCTGTGGCTGAGCACCACCGCATCCAGATCCTGCAAATCCAGTCCCAGACGGTAGGCGTTGTACTGGGTGTGCGGCCCGGAGCCGCAGTCAAAGAGGATTCTCCGGCCGCCATGCTCCACATAGAAGGACAGCCCATGCTCGGCAATGAGGGCTTTGTGTCCGGAGGGCTTGTCGTCCATAAGGGCTGTGATGCGAACCATTTTATTTTCCGCCTTTCTGCTGGATTTTCGTGAAATTTAACATGTGCAATTGCAAATTTCTGCTTTCTTTTCCATTATAACCCAAAGTTCAGCAAAAGGAAACCGCCATTTTTTGTCCTGTATACCAAAAGAGAATCCACTTTGTCAGTTGTCGTTGTGCTGTGGACAAACGCAAGGTAGCCGCGCAAATTGGCCATGCGGAATCCACAAAAACAATCAGCTCGTTTTGTAGAGAATGTTGAAATTTGAAAGACCAAAATCCCGCTGTTGACGAAATCCCGAAAAGGCACTATACTTTGAATGAAGTGAAACGTTTCCAGTTTGGGAACGAACACGATAGAGAAGGAGTGCTGACTATGAAGCGTTACGCGGGCGTGCTGCTGAGCGTCACCAGTTTGCCGTCGAAGTACGGCATCGGCTGCTTTGACCAGGCGGCCTATGATTTTGTGGACTGGCTGGAAAAGGCCGGACAGCGATACTGGCAGATTCTGCCCCTGGGGGCCACCTCCCACGGCGGTTCCGATGATTCCCCCTACCAGGCCTATTCCGCCTTCGCGGGCAATCCCTACCTCATCAGCCTGGACGCGCTGGTGGAGGAGGGGGTGCTGACCCGCCAGGAGTGCGAGGCGGTGGACTTTGGGAATAATCCCGGCAAGGTGGATTTTGACAAGCTCCACGAAAACCGGTTTGCCCTGCTGCACAAGGCCTATGAGCGCAGCAACATCAGTGAAAACCCCAAGTTCCAGGCGTTCTGCCAAAAGAATTTCTGGTGGCTGGATGACTATGCCCTGTTCATGGCGCTGAAGGGCTTTTTTAACGAGGCGCCCTTCCGCAGCTGGCCGGAGGATATCCGGATGCACTGGGGCTTTGCCCGGGATTACTACAACCGGGAGCTGTATTTTGACATTGAGTTCCAGAAATACCTGCAATTCCAGTTCATGGAGCAGTGGAGCCGTCTGAAGGCCTACGCCAACGCCAAGCACATCCAGATCGTGGGCGATATTCCCATCTACGTCTCTCCAGACGGGGCGGACGTGTGGGCCCATCCGGAGCTGTTCCAGCTGGACGAGCACAACGCCCCCACCGCCATCG
Source organism: uncultured Clostridia bacterium (assembly GCA_945946745.1). Lineage (GTDB taxonomy): Bacteria > Bacillota > Clostridia > Oscillospirales > Oscillospiraceae > Faecousia. The sequence continues at coordinate 17,150 of CAMEWZ010000004.1, forward strand.
CCGGCTGCCCGCCGGATGCCTTCGCCGCCGACGGCCAGGTCTGGGGCAACCCCCTGTACCGCTGGGATTACCACCGGGCCACAGGCTACGACTGGTGGGTCACCCGGATGTGGCACAGCTTCCAGCTGTACGATGTGGTGCGCATCGACCATTTCCGGGGCTTCGACGAGTATTTCTCCATCCCCGCCACGGACTCCACCGCGAAAAACGGCCACTGGGAAAAGGGGCCCGGCATGGAGCTGTTCCGGGCCATTCACGCCCGGCTGGGGGATGTCCAGGTCATTGCCGAGGATCTGGGTCTCATGACCGATGGTGTCCGCAAGCTGGTTCGGGACAGCGGCTACCCCAACATGAAGGTGCTGCAGTTCGCGGTTGACCCGGCGGACATCGCCTGCTCCAACGACTACTGGCCCCATAATTACAACGCCAACTGCGTGGTCTACACCGGCACCCACGACAACGAGACCGTGGCGGGCTGGTACGCAGGGCTTTCCGCCGCCGCCAAGCAGCAGGTACGGGATTATCTGTGCAATCACCATACCCCCGAGGCCCAGATGTACAAGGTACTCATCAACCTGGCCATGACCTCCGTTGCCAAGGACTGCATCGTGCCCATCCAGGATCACCTGGGCCTGCCCAACACCGCCCGGATGAATCAGCCCGGCACCGTTGGCTTCAACTGGCGCTGGCGTTTGCTGCCGGGGCAGCTCACCGACGCCCTGGCGGAGGAAGTGCTGGCGGTGACCACCCAGGCCAACCGGGCCAACTGGGACGCCATCAACGCCGGGAAGGAAGCCACCGAAACGGCGTAACGCGATTGGTATCAGGCCTGTGCCTGCGCCGAAGCTCCTTGTCTATGCGGTGCTGCCCTAACAAAACATCCGCTTCCTCGATTCCATTTTCGCCCCCTTCCATGTCATGCTCCATGGAAGGGGGCGTTTTTTGTGCTCAATAACGATCTTCCTATGAGGAATATCCGTATTCCGCTTTTGCAAGCATGTTGCAAAAGCGGATGCAATATGGCTGTCAACATCAAGCTGTAGCATTGGGAGGAAATACAAATGACAGATCGGAGATTATCAGAAGAACGCATCCTTATCTTTCGGGAAAACCTAATTCTGGAAGAAAAAAGCACATACACCACGGAAAAGTATCTCCGGGATGTCTGTGCTTTTTTTCGCTTTGCTGGGGAAAAACCGGTAACAAAGGAATTGGTGATGGCGTATAAAAGCGCTTTGGTGGGAGCGGGGTATGCTGCCGCCTCTGTCAATTCCATGCTGGTAGCGGTCAACCGCCTGCTGTCTTTTCTGGGCTGGGATGACTGCAAGGTAAAAAATCTTCGGGTGCAGCGGCAGACCTACTGCGCGGAGGAAAAGGAGCTGAGCAAAGCGGAATATCTGCGGCTTTTGGAGGCATCCAGGAAGAACGCGCAGCTTAACCTGGTGCTGCAAACCATTTGCGGCACCGGCATCCGGGTTTCCGAGCTGCGGTATTTCACGGTGGAGGCCGTGCAGCATGGCCAGATCACCGTAAGCTGCAAAAGCAAAACCCGAACCATTTTGGTTCCGGGCAAGCTGAAAACGCGTTTGTTGAACTACGCAAGGCAGCGGCGCATCACGGCTGGGGCGATTTTCTTGGGGAGAAGCGGCAAACCGCTGGATCGCAGCAGCATTTGGCGGCAGATGAAGCAGCTATGCGAATCCGCGCACGTAGCGCCGTCTAAGGTGTTCCCCCACAATCTGCGCAAGCTCTTTGCCCGCACGTTCTATGGCATCGAAAAGGACATTGCCAAGCTTGCCGACATTCTGGGGCACAGCAGCATCAACACCACAAGAATCTATATCATGACCACCGGCGCCGAACACCGCCGCAAAATCGAACAGCTGGGGCTTGTGATATAGAAAGCGCTACATAATCTGCATTATGTGGCGGCATAGGATTCCATATTTATATTTAGTATAGCGATTCCTGCCGAAAATGTCAAGAATGATACATCTTTGTCGAATCATTTCCGCGAAAAATCTGTACGATAGACGCTTTTTTTGAAATTGGACAGCAGAAATAACCCCCTGCGCCGTGTTTTTTGAAACTGGCAAAGAGGGCTGACTTTGTGCGCCCAAAATTGGACATCCCACCTACCGGTTTTGAGGGAACACCCGGGAACATCACATAATGCAGATTCTGTGGCAGCGGGCGAGTCCAGCCGTATTGAGGGGAGGTGGTAATGGTTGGAGGAATCGAACAAATGGAAAAAATGGCCGATCCTCCTGGCGCTGCTGCTGCTTTTGCTGCTGGTCAGCGCTACGGCGCTGGGGATTTCGCTGGTCTCCCGGAACCGGCAGGATCACCCCACCGTCACCGTTCCGCTGGAAACCGCCTCTGAGCAGCCGGAGCCTTCCACCGAGGCGGCGGAATCCACGGTGGAAACCACCCAGGAAACCACCGTCCCCGCGACGGAGGAAACCACCGCCCCCACCACGGCAAAAACCACAGCCCCCACGGCTCCCCCGTCCTCCCAGACGGAGGCCACCCTCTTGCAGCTTCACAAACGGCAGGAAGGGGACAATGTGCCGTTCTACGCGGTGAACCTGTTCCCGGGGGATTCCGTCACCCAGTATTTCTGCGTCCGGGTGTCCCATTCCGATTCCGTCACCCTGCGCTATCGCGCCAATGTCCGGCCGGGCTATGACGCTCTGGCGGAGGTTCTCCGGTGCCGGATTCAAGTGAAGGGCCTTACCCTGTATGACGGGCTGATGCGGGATATGCCCAGTTCGATCAACCACCACCTGGCGGGGGCCAACCGGAGCGAGGATGTGGTCTACCAGATCACCGCCTATCTGGACACCTCCGTGGGCAACGACTACCAGAACCGGGAGCTGGTGGCGGATTTCCAGTGGTGGATTGAGGAGACGGACAACCTGGCTTCCCCCAAAACCGGCGATAGCAGCGGCATTGGGCTGTGGGCTTTGCTGGCCCTGCTGTCTCTGGCGGCGCTGCTGGTGCTGCTGTGTCTGCTGTACAGGCGCAACCGGCCGTTGGCAAGGCTGCTGGGGGTGCTTCTGGCGCTGACGCTGCTGGTGAGCGCCCTGTGCGTCACGGCCTACGCCGCCACCCGGGTGAGCGCCTCCCTGGGGAACAACTGGTTCCGGACGGGGACGGTGGACATCAACCTCAACGATGGAAACCCGGTGGTCAGTCCCGAGACGGATGCCATGTTCGCCCGCTTTGAGCCGGGCATGACCACAAAATCCCCCTTCTTCATCCGCAACCAGGGCTCCGGCCCGGTGTATTACAAGCTGTATTTCCAGCAGGTGGAGGGCGATCTGGCGAAGGTGCTGCGCGTAAGCGTCACCCGGGCCAGTGACGGCGCGGTGCTGTATGATTCCGATTTGTCCCACTTCACCCGCATGGGAGTCGGCCCCGCCACGCTGCGCCTGGAGGCTGGGGAGCGTCAAGAACTGCTGCTCTGGCTGCACTATCCGGAGGATGCGGGGAATGACGGCCAGAAGAAGGAATTGACCTTCGTCCTCTGCGCCGACGCGGTGCAGACCCAAAATAACCCTAATGGAGCGTTCCACTGATGGCAAAAGGAAAATTTGAACGGACAGCCCAGCCTTCCCCCAAGCCCGAGCCGCGGGAGGCTGGGAAGAAAAAGAAAAATCCCTTTCTGACGCTGCTGAACATCCTAAAGAATCTGCTTATCTGGCTGTTGGCGCTGGCTGCCGTAGCCATGATGGTATTCACGGTGGTATCCGTAACCATGTTCGACCGCAGTGACCGAAGCCTGTTTGGCTACCGGGCCTTCATCGTCCTGTCGGATTCCATGAGCGCCACGGATTTCGCGGCGGGGGATGTGGTGCTGGTAAAGGCGGTGGAGCCCGCCACACTGCGGGAGGGGGACATCATCGCCTTCACCTCCCAGAACAGCTCCAATTACGGCGAAACCGTCACCCATAAGATCCGGGCGCTGACCACGGATGAAAACGGCAGCCCCGCCTTTATCACCTACGGCACCACCACGGACACCGATGATGAAACGGTGGTTCCCTACAGCCATGTGCTGGGCAAGTACCAGCTGCGCCTGCCCAAGGTGGGCCTTTTCTTCCAGTTTCTGCGCACCGGGCCGGGGTATATCCTGTTTATCGGGATTCCCTTTGCCCTGCTGATCGGGTATCAGGCCATCCAGAGCATCCGGCTGTTTCGCCGGGAGAAGAAGGAGGAAATGGATCAATTGCAGGCCGAACGGGAGCAGATCGCCGCCGAGCGGGAGGAGACCCGGCAGATGCTGGCGGAGCTGAAGAAGATGCAGGCCGAGCTTCTGAAGGAGCGGGAAAAGAAGCCTTGAAAAATGCCTTCCCCCGGGGGTGGTGCTCCGCGCAGCGAATCACAATCCAAATGATTGCCGGTGGCAATCATACTTTCATGGATTCGGTGCCCCGAAGGGGCGGATGCGGAACGGCGACAGCCTCTGATGCGGAATGCAGTCAAATAGGAATGTCCAGCCTTTCCAATTGTACCTTTTTTATATACTGCATTCAAAACTGGAACATTTCGCCGTTCCTCATCAGTCTCGCTTCGCTCGACAGCTTCCCCCCGGGGGAAGCTGCCGTGCACCCACGCGCATATTCCAAATGTTGTAAGCAGCAGCCCTGCTGATTACATAGATCCCCGCCCGGGAATTTGCGGCAATTCCCGGGGCGGTTACCCAAATGCCGACAAAAAAATAAAATAAGGAGCGAACACAATGAAGAAAAACACAAAGAAATCCCTGCTGTTCAGTGTGCTGGCGCTGGTTCTGTGCTGCGCCATGCTGCTGGGCACAACCTTCGCGTGGTTCACGGACAGCGCCTCCACCAAGGTCAACAAGATTGAGGCCGGTACGCTGAACATTCAACTGCTGGATGCCCGTGGAGTTAGCCTTGAAGGCCAGACTCTCGCATGGCAAAAGGCCGCGGGCCATGAAAGTGAAGCTGTTCTGTGGGAGCCTGGCTGTACTTACAAACTCCAGCCCATTACCATCAAAAACAATGGCAATCTGGCGCTGAAGTACAAAATTGAGATATCTGGCATTGATGGAGACGCCAAGCTGAACGAAGCCATTGAGTGGACGATCAGCGGTGATCCCATTGGCGATGATCATTCTCTAGCGGTTGGTGCCAGTGATACTCTCACCATCTCCGGCCACATGAAGGAATCCGCTGGCAACGAGTATCAGGGCCTGTCCATTGACGGCGTTGCAATCACCGTTCTGGCTACTCAGAATACTGTTGAGTACGACAGCAACGGCAACCAGTATGACGCACAGGCGGTCTATCCTGTTGTAGCCAATACGCAGGCGGAATTAAATGATGCCATTGCTTCTGCGCAGAGCGGTTCCAATATCTCCACAAAGGTGGCGCTTCCTGCGGGTGAATTCAAGCTGGAAAACAATACTGCCAATGATAAGAAGATTACAATCAGCGGCACCAAGGATACCGTTGTTACTGTCGTAGGGGATACCGGAAATCAGCTGAACTATCAGAACGGCGCAACGCTTGCTTTTGAAGGTGTCACTATTAAAGGACAGACCACAGGCGACTTCGGCGGCATTGCCCATGTGGAGGAGACCACATTTGTCAACTGCACATTCGAGGGTAAGCTCACCCTGTACGGCGATGCAACGTTTATCAATTGCACGTTTAACAACGATTCCGATTACGCTATCTGGACTTGGGGTGCGAGAAACGCTGAGTTTATTGGATGTACCTTTAATTCCGGCGGTAAGGCGCTTCTGCTTTACGGTGGAGCCGATAGCACCGATGTGCCGACAACAAATCTAACCGTGACCAATTGCATCTTCAAGGATAATGATACGTTGGGTACAGATAAGGCTGCTATTGAGATCGGCAATGATTACAACGCCACCTATACCTTGACCGTTAACAACGCTACTGTTAACGGATTTGCTAATGGCAAAAACACCAATTCCACGCTGTGGGCAAACAAAAACAGCATGGATCCAGAACATCTCACCGTTACTATTGACGGAAGCAAGATTCAGTAACCTTTTCCGAGTCCCCTCCGCCCTCGGGCGGAGGGGCAGGCAAAGGGCATAGTCCTTCCTAGAGTGTGCCTTTTGCCTGCCGAACACACAAAAGAAGGCAGTTTCTGTAAACAATTCATGTAGCTTGCGTGCTCCGGCCTTTTGGCATTCACCGGAGTGCGATAACTCAGAAATGCCAAAAGAATAAAAAGGAGCGAACGAAATGAAGAAAAACACAAAGAAATCCCTGCTGTTCAGTGTGCTGGCGCTGATCCTGTGCACCGCCATGCTGCTGGGCACAACCTTCGCATGGTTCACGGACAGCGCATCCACCAAGGTCAACACGATTCAGGCCGGTACGCTGGACGTGCAGCTGCTCGATGCCAGCAATAATAGCCTTGAGGGCAAGACTCTGGCATGGCAGAAGGCTGAAGACCATGAGAGTGATCCTGTCCTGTGGGAGCCTGGTTGTATTTACAAGCTCCAGCCCATTACGATCAAGAACAATGGCAACCTGGCTCTGAAGTACAAAATTGAGATTTCTGGCATTGATGGAGACGCCAAGCTGAACGAAGCCATTGAGTGGACGATCAGCGGTGATCCCATTGGCGATGATCATTCTCTAGCGGTTGGTGCCAGTGATACTCTCACCATCTCCGGCCACATGAAGGAATCCGCTGGCAACGAGTATCAGGGCCTGTCCATTGACGGCGTTGCAATCACCGTTGTGGCTACGCAGGATACTGTTGAGTTCGACAGCAATAACGACCAGTACGATGCAAATGCGCAGTATCCTGTGATGAATAGCGAGCAACTGGAAGAAGCGATTACAACTGCCACTCAAGGTAGCATTGTCACTTTGACACCCGGAACGTTTACCTTACCACAAAGTGGCGTGCCGGAGGGAGTTACTATTTCCGGCGATGGCGCAGATAAGACGACTGTCGAGGTTCCTGCTACTCCGGCAGGGAATAACAAAACAGGGTTGGTTGTTGACGATCCGAATGTGACAATCAGCGGTGTAACCATTTCCGGTAATAGTGAAATAACTTCCAACGAATATTGTGGCTTCGTAGATATTCGGGAAGGCGGTACGACACTGGATGGCGTTGTAATCAATAACTCTGGAACGAACGCTTCTTCTGTCGTAATCAAGAATGGTGTCGGTGCAGGTGAGACTGTTACGTTAGTCAACTCCACCTTTAATGGTGGGTTTAAGCCCATTGATATTGTTGATGGGGCGAATGGAACGGTTGTAATAGATAATTGTGAAATTACCGGTACTTATACGCTGAATGTCAATAGTGCAAGCAGTCAGAATTTGGTTCTCCAAGTCTCCAACTCCAAGCTTCATGGTTGGACCTCTTATGGCAATATCCAATCTGCGTCCTTTACCAATACGGAGTTCAGCCAAGGTGGCAGTGGATACAATTTTATGAGACCTTATGCGGATACAACGTTAACCAACTGTACTTTCGATGACACATTTAAACTTGGCGCTGGTGCGACTGGGAAGACCTATGTGATCACGGACTGCATTTACAACGGTACTGCGCTGACAGCAGATAATGTACAGGCACTCCTGCTGGATATGACCGGAGATGATGGTCAAAATCTTCCTAGTTGTACGATTATTGTCAACGGAGTGCCAGTTACCCTCTCTTAAGCACATTTTTTGATTGTATTCAGATTTCCCAAGTCCTCTCCCTCCTTCGGGAGGGAGGGGCAAGCAAAGGGCATAAGCGTGTCTTGTGCCTTTTGCTTGCCGAAATTCTACGAAAGGAGGCAGTCCGCGTTTGAAGCAGTTACATAACCCGCCCCGTCACCGGTTTTCCCTGGCGGCCACCGCAGCCTTGACTGCCTCCGCCCTAACCATATCCCTCTGTGCCGCCCTCGCCACCCCCACCTTCGCCTGGTTCCAGGACGCCAACACCGGCGGCATCAGCACCATCCAGGCGGCTACCTATTCCATTGCTGCAACTGATGCAGATAGCAATAAGCTACAATCCCCAGTGACTGTGGGTACTTCTGAAGGAGATTTACACGGCTATATCCTCACTGCTTCCGGCACCGCAACCACAGGCTATGCGCAGGTGGACGTTACCAAAGCCGACAATACCAAAGCTACCTATTTCATTTTCCCCATCCCTCAAGGCAAGACCGTCAATCTGGTCATCCAGGCCGCAAGCGGTTCCAAAATTGAATTCTTCTCCGGCTGGGGTGAGCCGCAGGCAGAGGGCAGCCAGATTGTGCAGCCTACCAGCACCTTCTCCCTGGAGGAGGAAGCGCCCTTGATGGCCTACATCGAGGATTCCGAAACCGACAGCATCCCCTACACCGTCCCCGAAGGGGCTACCCTGGAGGCCATTGCCGGGCACTACGGCGTCTCCCCCGAGGATATTCTGATTTTCAACGGCATCGATTCCATTCAGCCCGATGACGTCATCCAAATTCCCAACCCCGCCACCGACACCCCCTACGAACCGCCCCAGGAATACATCGTGCAGGAGGGCGACACCCTGCAATCCATCGCGGACGCCCACGGCGTCACCCTCAAAGCCCTGTGCCAGTGGAACAATCTGGAAGTGGATACGGTCATTTATCAGAACATGAAGCTGACCATCCCCGTCCTCTACGAGCCGAAACCCACCGAACCGGAAACCACGGAACCCGCTGCCACCGAGGCTACCGAGACCACTGAGGCTACCGAGGCCACTGAGGCTACCGAGCCTACCGAACCCGATACCACCGCCCCCGAGGAAGAAGCGGAGGAGACCATCTATGTCAACGGTATTCCCCTGTACTTCCAGTCGGATTACCCGGACACCCTTTACGGCGACGGCACCGTGCAAACCAGCGGCTGCTCCGTCACCTGCCTGACCATGGTGGCCAACGCCGTCACCGGCTACGACTACACCGTGGACGAGCTGGCGGACTACTTCGGCGGCAGGGCGATCAACAACATGGAGCGGCTGGAAATCGGCTCCGAAACCCTGGGTCTGACCTTCTACAAGAGCGAAAACTGGGACAAAACCTGGGAAGCCCTCCAGGAGGGCAAGATCGTCATCGCGCTGATGAACGGTCTGGGCCGGGATTGCCTGTTCACCGACTCCCAGCACTTCATTGTCCTCACGGGCTTGACGGAAGACGGCGAACGGGTTCTGGTCAACGACCCCAACAAGGGCAATTATGAGGTTTGGAATCTGAAGAACGCCTTTGAAAACGGCTTCACCCCCAACGATCTCCTGCTGGGCTATGACGGCGCCTGGGTCTATGACCGCACCCTGGAGGAAACCCCGGCGCGTTACTCCGAACCAAGGCTGATCAAATCCGAGGAAAACAAAAACTACCCGGAAATCGATCTGACCGCCGAGGAGCGGGAGCTTCTCGCCCGGGTGATCTGGGTTGAGGCCCAGGGAGAATGCGCCGAGGGCCAGCAAGCGGTTGCCGAGGTGGTATTCAACCGGATGCTCTCCGATCAGTTCGGCGATACCCTCAACGATGTGATCTATGGTGAGGATCAGTTCCGCTCCGTGCCCTATCTGGAGGACGCCAAGCCGATGCAAGCGCAATACCAGGCCATCGACCGCGCCCTGTACGGCGACTCGATCCTGCCAAAAAATGTGTACTATTTCGCAACCTACGCCACCAATACCAACGTCTATAAGCAAATCGACAACCATATCTTCTGCTATTGACAAAGCCCAAGCTTTTTGCAGCCAGTGCCTTTCGGCACTGGCTGCCTTGCTGAGGGCTTTTGCACAAATGCCTTGCATTTTTTCTCCGAGGAGGATATAATAACGGAAAACATCCTCCGATAAATCCCAGGAACGTGGATTTGAAAGGAAAAAGTATGAACGTTTTTTTCAGTATCGTGATTGGCTACTTCCTCGGCAGCCTCAGCCCGGCTTCGCTGCTGGGCAGGCGGAAACATGTTGACCTGTCGGAAAACGGCACCGGCAATCTGGGGGCCACCAACACCCTGGTGGTGCTGGGCTGGCGCTCCGGCGCGGCGGTCATGGTGTTCGACATCCTCAAATCCTTCTTCTCCGGCAAGCTGGCGCAGCTGCTGTTCCCCAACCTGCGGGTCGCCGGAATGCTGGCCTGCGTCGGGGCCATGCTGGGGCACTGCTTCCCGGTGTTTCACCATTTCAAGGGCGGAAAGGGCCTGGCGGCTTTTGGCGGGCTGGTGGTCTATTACCGGCTCTGGTTCGTGCCGGTGGTGCTGTTCTCCGCCCTGGGGCTGATGATATTGCTGGACTGCGCCGTGGCGTTTCCTCTGTTTGTGGGGGTGCTGTTCCCGGTGATGGTGATTCTTTTTGGCGGCACCTGGCAGGAAATCGCCGTGGCGGTGCTGGCCGGAGGGCTGCTGCTGCTTCTGCATATCGGCAATGTGAAAAAGGCCCTGGCCGGGGATTCCTCCATGCACGTTCGGGCGTTTTTGAAAAAGCGCCTGTTCCATAAAAATTAGCACGATTTTTCGTAAATGGTCATTTTTTTCTTTACAATTGGGAAAACTTATGATACTATAAAAAGGCTGGCTTTGACCAGTTCAAAATTTGTAAACCCGCTGCTCAGTTGAGGGAGAAAGCCAACCGGCATTCCACTAGCCCCCTACTTGGCTCCCGGGTCCTGTTATCGAAAGGTGGAAAACACAATGATCCAGAAGGAAAAGAAGACCCAGGTCATCCTGGAGAACGCTACCCACGAGGGCGACACCGGCTCCCCCGAGGTTCAGGTTGCCATCCTCACCGCCCGCATCAACGAGCTGACCGAGCACCTGCGTGTCCACAAGCACGACAACCACTCCCGTCGTGGCCTGCTGATGATGGTTGGTAAGCGCCGCAAGATGCTGGACTATCTGGCAAAGAAGGACATCAACCGTTACCGTGCTCTGATCGCCAAGCTGGGTATCCGTAAGTAAG
>CAMEWZ010000005.1 GCA_945946745.1 uncultured Clostridia bacterium
GCGGAATGGAGGAGCATCCGGCTGTGATTTTGCAGGGCCATATGGATATGGTCTGTGAGAAGGATTCTGACTGCCCCATTGACATGGCGGAGGAAGGATTGGATGTCACCCACGATGGAAATATGGTGTTTGCCAAGGGCACCACGCTGGGCGCGGACAACGGCATTGCCGTGGCGCTGGCGCTGGCGATTCTGGCGGATAAGACCATTCCCCATCCGCCGCTGGAGGTGGTCATTACCACCGAGGAGGAAATTGGCCTGCTGGGCGCCACCGCCATTGATTTGACGCCGCTGAAGGGACGCAGACTTATCAACCTGGATTCCGAGGGGGAGGGCGTGTTCACGGTGTCCTGCGCGGGCGGCGGCACCAGTACCATCACCTTGCCGGTGGATCGCCGGGCGGTGTATGGCCCCTGTGTGCGGCTGAAGGTGGATGGTTTGCGGGGCGGCCATTCCGGTACCGAGATCGACAAGAACCTGGCCAACGCCAACAAGGTGATGGGCGAATTTTTAAGCCGGATTCAGAATCTGATGCCCATTTGCTTGACCACGCTGGCCGGGGGGAATAAGGACAACGCCATTCCCCGCTCCTGTCAGGCGACAATGGTGGCCATGGGAATTCACTTAGAACGGATCAACACCATTGCCGAGGAGCTGCAGGCGGAGATTCGGGAGAAATACGATGAGCCGGATGCCACCGTCCAGGCCTTCGATGTGGACGCGCTGGGCGGAAATGCCCTGTCCGCGGAATCCACCGGCCGGATCATCGGCCTGCTCAGCGCCCATCCCAACGGCGTCCAGGCCATGAGCCAGGATATGGACGGCCTGGTGCAGACCAGCTTGAATCTGGGCATTGTGAAGCTGGGGGATCGGTTTAGCGCAATCAGCTCCGCCCGCAGCAGCGTCAACGCGGAAAAGGAGGCGCTGTTTGCCCAGCTAAAGTCCCTGGCCGAAATGTTTGACGGCAGCTACAGCCAGGCAGGGGAGTACCCGGCCTGGGAATTCCGGAAGGAGTCTCCCCTCCGAGAGATCATGGTGCGGGTCTATCGGCAGCTGTTTGGCGTGGAGCCTCAGGTTGTGGCCCTTCACGCCGGTCTGGAATGCGGATTGTTCAGTGAGAAGCTGCCGGATTTGGACAGTGTCAGCATTGGGCCGCAGATGTACGATGTCCACACCACCCGGGAGCGGCTGGAGATTTCCTCCGTGGAACGGATCTGGAAGTACCTGTTGGCAGTTCTAAAGGCTCTATAAGCATGTTTGCTGAATAAGCCGTGTTACGGCTTATTCACCCCAGTGTGTCAAAAAAGCTTCGCAGAATTTGCCGCTTCTGCGGCAAACCCATTCAAATCCATTTTCCACCAGGGCGTGTACCTGGTGGAAAATACTTCTCAGACTGCAAGTGTATAATTTGTTCGCCGGAGGCGAACAAATTATGCGCGCAGCAGGCTGCAAAAAATCTGTCGAAAAGCCCCAAGGGGGATTTTCGACAGTCTGAAAAATCCGCCGGAAATTGCTCCGGCGGATTTTGTTGTGATCGGATTTAGGCCTGGCTTACAGGAAGAACTGATACAGGCAGAAGGCACCGTAGATGCACAGCAGCGCGATGCCCTGCCAACGATCCAGCTTCTTCTTGGTCAGCGCGGGGATGCACAGCAGCGCCATGACGAACAGCATCAGCGGGATCTCCAGAACCAGAGAGGCGTTCATGCCGAACAGAGTCTTGCCCACGGGCACGGCGAAGGGAGCCAGGGTGACGGACACACCGGAAACCAGCACCAGGTTGAACACATTGGCGCCGATGACGTTACCGATGCCCAGAGAAGCACGGCCCTTCTTCAGAGAGGTGATGGTGGTGACCAACTCCGGCAGGCTGGTGCCCAGGGCCACGAAGGTCAGCGCGATAACGGTTTCGGGAACACCCAGACCCTGGGCGATGATGGTGCCATGCTCCACCAGCAGGTCAGCGCCAACGGCGATGACGGCGGCGCCGACTACCAGCAGCACCAGCTCCTGCCAGAGCTTGCGCTCCTTGTTCTCCTCGACGATTTCTTCCTCTTCCTCCACTTCCACGGATTCGGGATTTTTCAAACCGTTGCGGACGTTCAAGTAAGTATAGACAATGAAAATCGCCAGCATGACCAGACCCATCCAGCGGGGGAACTCACCCAGGATGTAGGCCGCCACGCAGTACAGGGCAGCAGACGCAAAGAAGAAGACGACAGGCATCTTCATGGTCTTGACATTCACGGGGCCGGGGTTGAAGGTCACAGAGATAGCGGCGATCAGCGCGGTGTTGCAGATGATGGAACCGATGGCGTTGCCATAGGCCATTGCGCCCTGTCCCTGCAAAGCACCGGTTGCGGAAACCATGACCTCGGGCAGAGTGGTACCGATGGAAACCACGGTAGCGCCCACCACGATGTCCGGCAGGTGGAAACGGGTAGCGATACCCGTAGCGCCGTCCACGAACCAGTCGCCGCCCTTAATGAGCAGCACCAGGCCAACGGCAAACAGCAGAATAGATAACAGCATTTGGGATTCTCCTTCTCGATGAATTATTTTACTGGCGTTTCCGCCAAAAAATACAAAAGAAGAATGCCTGCACCTCCCATTGGAATCGGCAGACAGCAGTAGCACAGCCAAAACAGAGCCTTACCACGGGCGTACGCATCGGTTCTGGACATCTTCCACAAATTGAAGCAAATGGATATACATAATTTAACACGATTTGCTTACAAAGTCAAGACTAAGGGAAAAAAGAACGGCTCATAAGCAAGAAAAAGAAAGACCGCAAGGTGTATTCCGGATTGTGACGGCTTTTCTCCGGGTGGTATGCTACCATAGTTCCGAAAATCACTCCCGGCCTTGGGAGGACACCCAGGAGGAATTGCCGATGAGACCGCTGTGGAAGGATGTACTGACGGCTTTGTTTATGGGGATGGTGGTGCCGGGGCTGCTGCTGAACGCCGGTGTCCTGCTGCTGGATTCTCAAGCCGCGCCGGTTGCCCAAGAAACGGAAGAGACGGCGGAAACGCTTCCGCCGAAAATCTCCCTGCCTGTAAGGATCCGCGCTGCCGACGGCTCTGTGACGGAGTCGGATATGGATACCTATCTTGTTGGGGTCATTCTGGCGGAAATGCCCGCGGATTTTGAAGTGGAGGCGTTGAAAGCCCAGTCTGTCGCTGCCCGAACCTATGCCCGGAAGGCCTATGTCACCGGGGGTAAGCATGGCGACGGCAGCGTGTGTACCGATCCAGGCTGCTGCCAGGCCTATTTGACGCCATCGGACTACCTGGCCAAGGGCGGCACGCAAGAGGGCCTTTCCCGGGTGGAGCAGGCGGTGGCCGCCACCTCGGGAGAAGTTCTGACCTATGACGGGGAATTGATCGAAGCCACCTACTTTTCCTGCTCCGGTGGCAGCACCGAGGATGCCGTTGCTGTCTGGGGGACGGCTTTTCCCTATTTGCAGGCGGTGGACAGTCCAGGGGAGGAAAAGGCGGTTCATTACAGCGATACGTTTTCCTTTACACCGGAAACCTTTTCCCAGGCGCTGGGAGCGCCGCTGTCCGGCTCGCCCACTGGGTGGTTCCGAAATGTCACCTTCACCCGTGGCGGCGGAATTGCGGAAATGGAGATCGGCGGCGTCCGCTATACAGGCGTGGAGCTGCGCGGGCTTTTGGGCTTGCCCTCCACGGATTTTTCCATTTCCGCCACGGAAACGACCATCACCATCACCACCCACGGCTACGGCCACCGGGTGGGCATGAGCCAATACGGCGCCGACGCCATGGCTCTGACCGGCAAGGATTACCGGGAAATTCTGGCCCATTATTACCAGGGCGCGGAGTTGACACAAGCGATCTGTCTGCTGCGTTAAGTCGATAAGCACATTTCATAATGTGCTTATCGGTTTTACGCAGCTATTGTGCTTTCGTTGACAGTGAATCGTTGACAGTTGACAGTTGTGGTATCCCTTCGGGATGAATTTAAATAAACGACAAGTGCGAAATACCAACGGTTTTTCCAAAGAAACCTGCCATTATTGACTTTTTTTAAAACTGTCCCGTAGCGACTCCTTAATTGTCAACTGTCAACTGTCAATTAAATTCCCTTTTTGCTGAGTTAACCCGATAAGTATTTCTCATAATATCCCGCTCCAGAGCTAGGCTGTCGCTTGGATCCCGGGGTTCTGTTTGCCATGCAAGCGCATAGGATGTTCCATACTTCTGTAGCTTTGAGGTGGTACCTATGGAACATTTGGCAAATCAGATTACGCTCCGGGGAACTTTGGCATCGTTGCCCCAATTCTCTCACGAAAACCACGGGCACCGGTTTTTTCGCTTTCTGCTGGAGGTGCCCCGGCTTTCTGGAGCAGTGGACATCCTGCCCGTGGTAGCCCAGGAGGAAATTCTCAACGCCGCCGACCTGAGCGCCGGGGAAATGCTGACGGTGACGGGACAGGTTCGTTCTCATAACATCCGCAGCGATGGACGGCGGCATCTGCTGATTTTCGTGTTTCCCACGAAAATCCTCTGTGAGGACGGCGAGCCCCAAAATGCGGTGACACTGGAAGGAACCCTATGCCGGGAGCCAACCTACCGCCGCACCCCGCTGGGCCGGGAGATCTGCGATGTGATGCTGGCGGTGCCCCGGGCCTTCAAGCGGGCAGATTATCTGCCCTGCATCCTCTGGGGGCGTACGGCTCAGGAGACGGCCCAATGCCATACCCGGGATAAGCTTCGGGTTCAGGGCCGCCTGCAAAGCAGGGCCTATACCAAAGTCACGGAGGGAGGCAGCGAGGAGCGGACGGCCTATGAGATTTCCGCCCTCAGTGCGGAACTGCTGTCCAACGCTTGATGGCTTTTCTGGACTTTCCTATTGTGTTTCCCGCCTGTTCGTGTTATATTGGGCCTATATTAAAAAAAGGAACGGCTAACCATGGAAGAGAAAGTTAACGCCATCATTCAAATACTGAAAGACCGCTACGGCGAGGCGCTGTGCGCCCTGCACTATGAAAAGGACTACGAGCTGATGATTGCCGTACGGCTGTCCGCCCAGTGTACCGATGCCCGGGTGAATCTGGTGACCCCGGCCCTGTTTGCCGCCTATCCCACCCTGGAGGCTATGGCAAACGCGGACATTGCCCATGTGGAGGAGCTGGTGCATTCCTGTGGGTTT
Organism: uncultured Clostridia bacterium; assembly: GCA_945946745.1. Taxonomy (GTDB): domain Bacteria; phylum Bacillota; class Clostridia; order Oscillospirales; family Oscillospiraceae; genus Faecousia. Next base: position 5,178 of record CAMEWZ010000005.1, read on the forward strand.
TATAAGCACAAGGCCAGGGACATTGTTCTGGCCTGTCAGATGCTGCTGCACGACTACGGCGGCAAGGTTCCTGGCACTATGGAGCAGCTGCTGAGGCTGCCCGGCGTGGGGCGGAAAACCGCCAATTTGCTGCTGGGCGACCTGTACAGCGTCCCCGGCAGCGTGGTTTGTGACACCCACTGCATCCGCATCTGCGGTCGGCTGGGCCTTTCTCACGGCAAGGAGCCGGAGAAGGTGGAGCAGCAGCTGCGGGCCATTCTCCCGCCGGAGGAAAGTTCGGACTTCTGCCACCGCATCGTCCTGTTTGGCCGGGACTGCTGCACTGCCCGGAATCCCCAGTGCGGCCAGTGTCCCTTGGCCCTGTACTGTAAAGCGTTCAACCCGGAAGCATAAGCAAAATCCATGTCTGACCGCCTTCAATCCCCCATTTTTGGCTGGTTCTAATCCCCCCTTGTCCGCATATTCTGTGGACAAGGGGGGATTCTCTTGTCACTGCCCATCTTTTACTCTGCCCTGCTGCTCACCGGGGTGAACCTGCTGCTGCGGCTGGCGGGGACAAGCTTTCAAGTTTATCTGTCCGCCTCCCTGGGGGCAGCCGGAATTGGTCTTTTGCAGCTAACCATGTCTGTGGGAAACCTGGCTATGGTAGCTGGGATGGCGGGCATTCGGACGGCATCCATGTACCTTTGCGCCGAGGAATTGGGTCGGAAAAAACCGGAAAATGTGACCTGGGTGTTATCCGGCTGCTTTCTATACAGCATTCTATTCAGCGGCAGCGTCGCCGTTTTGCTTTATCTCTTTGCGCCGCAGATTGCCCAAGGGTGGATAGGGGATCTGCGGACGGTAGGAGCGCTGCGGCTGTTTGCCGGATTTCTGCCGGTAACCTGCTTGTGCGGGGTGATGACCGGGTATTTCACCGGGGCCAACCGCATCGGCACCCTGGCGGCGGTGGAGGTGGCGGAGCAGCTATGCTGCATGGGGGCAACGCTGCTGGCGCTGACGCTTTGGGCCGGACAAGACCCGGGCCGCGCCTGCCAAAGCGTGGTGCTGGGGGGCAGCCTGGGCGGCTTATTCACGCTGCTGTGTCTGATACTGCTGGGCCGAAAGCAGTGGGAGGTCTCCGGCCCCCGCATTCCTGTCCGACGCCGGGTTTTGCAGGCGGCGGTTCCGCTGGCTCTGGCGGATGTGCTGAAATCCGGCATCAACACGGTGGAGAATCTCATGGTGCCCCGGCGGCTGGGGCTGTGCGCCGGGATTGCCGACCCGCTGGCGGCCTTCGGTGCCTTAAGCGGAATGGTGTTCCCGGTGATGATGTTTCCCGCCTGCATTCTGTTCGCCCTGGCGGAGCTGCTGATCCCGGAGCTGGCACGGTGCGCCGCGGGAGAGAGCCGCGGGCGCATCCGGTATCTGGTGCGGCGAAGTCTGAAGGTGGCTATGCTTTACGGCCTTCTCTTTGCTGGGCTGCTGTTTCTGCTGGCAGGGCCCCTGTGCGAGGCGCTGTTTGGCAGCCCGGAGGCAGGGGAGAATCTCCGGCGCTATGCGCTGCTGGTGCCCATGCTCTACTGTGACGCCATCACCGATGCCTTGACCAAGGGCCTGGGCCAGCAGAAGATCTGCGTTCGCTACAACATTGCCACCTCCGCCATGGATGTGGCGCTTCTGTACATGCTTTTGCCGAAATACGGCATGGATGGATATTTTTTCAGCTTTTTTGTGACGCACCTAATCAATTTCATCCTAAGCCTGCGCCGCCTGTTGAAAATTACCGGACACACCCTCCCCTTTTCGATTCCGGCCCTTGCCGTGGCGGCAGCCCTGGCAGCCGTCTGGGGTGCCTCCCGGTTTACGAGTCCTTTGGGACAGTGCGGCGGATATTTGGCGCTGCTGGGGAGTCTGCTATGCCTGTTGGGCGTAATCCGGCGGGAGGATTTCCGGTGGGTTCACGGCTTGCTGACCCGGAAAACCCCAGTGGAGAAGCGTTAGAGCCACCTATGGAAAAAAGGAATCCGCCGGCGTAAGCCGGCGGATTCCGGGGGTGTTAACGGGCCTTGCTGTAGGGAAGAATCACACTTCCGTCCAGGGCGTTGAGCATCATAAGGTTATAGGGCTCCTCGGTTGCTTGCAGCTTATTTCCGTCGGAGAACTGGTATTGCGCGGTGCCGTAAACAGCCAGGGCGGGAACGTACCGATAGCCTTCCTCCGTTCCTTCCATTCGAACACGGGCCATACCGGTGCGGATTTGGGAAATGGAGACGGAGCACCGGGCGCCCTCATAGCCCATCTCGTCCACATCCAGACCATAATCGTTGATGGAGCTGTTTTTCAGTTCTTCTTCCACCTTCGACAGCAGGTCATCCGCACGCCAAACCTGGTCAGCCTTACCGCTTAGGGTCACATCCATGGGGGAATACATGTTCAGTTCCAGCAGTTCTCCGCCGGGTGCGAAGGTGAATTCCGCCTGGGTCAGATAGTAGTTATCCGCGCAGGTAGGCTCCTGGGAGTTTTGATTGATGTTGCTGTGCTGAATCCTTGCCAGATCCTCTGCACCGTCCAGCAGGGGCAGGGCGTTCACATGAATCACATACTCCGGCACATCCGGATTGTGGTAGGTGATGACTTCCACATAGCACCGGTCAAGATACCATTGGCCAAGGTTCATCTCCGCCAGAATCTGGCTGGCCCGATTCTGTGCATCTTCAATTTGCGCCGGGGTGGGTTCCGAAGCGCAGAGGCTGCGGTAAAGGGTGAGACGCTCCAGCTCAGAAAAGCCGACAGGCCACTCAGGCCACACAAAGATGTTGTTGATCTTGAAATTTTCCTTGTTCCGGGTATAGGCTTCAAAGTGGTAGGTGACCCCATCTTTCTGGACATAGGCTTCAATGGCATCGCCGAAATCCGCGAGCATATCGCTGGACGTGTTTTCCGGAGCGTAAGAATAGTAAGCACTGTTTTTTAACGTCCATTGGCAGGGCTGCTCCGGGTAGTCATTGCGGAAGGAGGCCAATTGCCGGTTCCATTCTTCCACCAGCCGTTTGGCGGTGTCGGCGTGTTCCTCACTGCTGAAACCGTGCAAATTGTTGCCACACAGGTCATCCCAGGCGGCGGGCTCCGTGTAGAGCTGGCAGCGCTCTATGGCGGCGAGAAGCTGTTCCCGGGTTGCCGTATAGGATTCAAATCTGGGGGCCGCTTCGGTAAAGGCCGCGTCCGCGCCAAAGATGGCGTAAGCGGCGCGCTGGATATCCGACTCAGTCAAATAGTGGGGGAGCGCGTCCCAGGTGGAGGGATCCTGCCACTGGGTAGGTAGCGCGGCGCTGATCTGGAATTCCACCCGGCCGTCATTGTTCAGAAAGGTGCTGTGATACTCGTCGGCGGCGGAAATGGGTTCCGCTGTTTCTGCCGGAACGCTGGGAGCGGCCGCTTCTTCCCCAAGCCCAACCGTGCGAAGGATTTCATTCATGGTGCTGTTATCCACAGTCAATTCGTCAAACCAAATGTCATAGACCGTGCTGTCCGTGTCCAGGAAGAAGTAGTGCTTTCGCAGAACGGTTCGCTCCACGCCCTCCGGCACGTCACTGAAAAATTCAAATTCATAGTCACCATAAATGGAGCTGCCGCCGAAGTAGCCCAGGGTTTCGTCCTTCCATTCCGGCAGGTCGAGATCGTCTACCCAGTCAAGCCCGGTCAGATCAGCCCCCTCCGGGAGGGGATATTGGCAGACACCGCCGATGACATTGGTGCCGTCTGTGAAAATCTCCCGGTAATCGTGAATACCGTCATCCTTGGAGGTGTGCTCTCTTTCTTCCAGTTCGCTGGTGAGACCTTCCGGCAGACGGAAATACAGATTCCCGTAACCGATAGAATGGGGACCGGAAACCCGGGTCAATTCTCCGATATCCTGCTCCTTTTCAGGATTCAGCCCGCACACTGCCAGCACCAGGATGCAGAGGACAACACAAAGTGCCGTGATCCAGACCTTGGGCTTTTTCCACTTTGCCATATTGAGGATCCGGCTTTTGGTGTTTCCCTCGCCGAAGGCCACCCCGGACAGAACCCGCTTCCCGGTGGACAGCCGCAGCAGGGCGGAGGCGTAGTCTGCCCGGTCATTTGGCTCCAGCTTCCGGATCACTGCCTCGTCACAGCTCATTTCCATGTCCTTTTCCGCCAGCAGGAAGGCGCACCAGACCAGAGGATTGAACCAGTGAACGCACAGCGCCGCGTAGGCCAGCAGCTTCCAAACCGGGTCGCCCCGGCGGATGTGACAGCGCTCATGGGCCAGGATGTAGTGCCGCTCCCTGTGGGGCACGGAGAAGGGAATGTAGATTTTCGGGAAAAGCACCCCGAGCACAAAGGGAGTGCCGATGTGGTCGGCGAGGTAGGCGTTGCCCCGGTAGGGAACAGCCCCCACCAGCTTTCTACGCAACCGGAGGTAGCTGATGCCGCTGTACAGTGCCAGGCTGCCCACTCCCGCCAGCCAGACCCAGGCCGCCACGGTCATGGGGGAGAGGGAAGTTTTCTGGGGTGCTTCCTCAGAAGAGGTGTTCTCCTGGGGAGATAATTCCGGTAAGTCCACCTCTGCCTGGGAATAGACGTATTCCACCGCCTGATAGGATACACTGTTGGTCAGTCCCTGGGATTGGCTGACCTGGGGCTTTGCCAGCTCCAGCAGGGACACCGGGGAGGGCAAAGACACCGGGCACAGCAGCCGGAACAGCACCACTGCCCACAGCGCGTAGGCAAACTTCTTCGGCGCCTTTCGCAGAGCCAGCCGTACCGCCAGCACGCACAAAATCACCGCGCTGCCCGTTAGGCTCATATTCAGAATTCGGGAAAATACCGTTTCCACGTTTCTCACCTCCGCATTTGCTCGATGATCTTCTGCAATTCGTCAATTTCCGCAGTGGACAGCTTTTTCCGGCTGCCAAAGGCCGCCACAAAGGCGGGCAGGGAGCCGTCAAAGGTTTCCTCCACAAATTCCTCGCTTTGCCGGGCGTAAAATTCCTCCCGGCTGACCAGGGAAGTCACCCTGCCGCCTTCATTGCGGAACAGCCCCCGGTCGCACAGCCGTTTCAGCACGGTGTAGGTGGTGGTTCGTTTCCAGGACAGCGCTTCCTCCGCCAGCTCCGAAAGCCGCCGGGAGGTGACCGGCTCGTTTTTCCAGATCAGATCGGCAAAGCGGGATTCCACTTCGCCCAGTTTCCATTGTGCCATACACGAGACCTCCTTAATTCTACATTTTGTAGACAATAAAATTCTACATCAAGTAGACAAATTTGTCAAGCCCTATTTTCCACAAAGCGCATGGAGGGATTTCACACATATTTTACACTTCCGGTGTTGCGGAGAATTCCGGATTTTGCTATAATGGAATGGAAATCACCGTTAGGAGGTGTATGGATGGAATTGACCATTGACGGAAGGGCCATCCCCGCCCAGCCGGGGAAAAGCCTGCTGGATTTGACACGTGCCCTGGGTTTGGAAGGGGAAACGTTGCGAGATCGGCCTCTGGCCGCGAAAATCGCGGGAGAGGTGTTCACATTGAATTACGTCCCGCTGCGGGAAAAGGACGCGGTATCTGACCGGCCCTCCATTCGCCGGGCCATGGCGGCCTCCCATGGAGAGGTTCGCCTGCTTCGCTACGGCGACCCGGCAGGAAAGGAGTGCTACATCCGCACGGCACAGTTCGCGCTTTTTTTGGCGCTGCGGCAGCTGTGGCCCCAGGCCCGAACGAAAATGAACTGCACGCTGGGTTCCAGTGTCTTTATTCAAGTGAAGGATTTGGAGGATTTTTCCGCCTCCCGACTGAAGGGCCGGGTGGAGGCGCTGGTGAAAATGGATATCCCGCTGATCCGCCGCCGGATTCCGCTCCAGGAGGCGGTGGCCCAGTATGCCCAGGATGGACAGATGGACAAAGCGCGGCTTCTGTCCTGGCGAACGGCGGATTATTTTGATGAATACACCTACGGCCGCTTCTCGGATTACTATTACGGAGAAATGATGCCCTCCACCGGATATCTGACGGTATGGGACATCCTGCCCGCCGATGGAGGCTTTTTGTTCGTCTATCCCGACGATCAGAATCCGGAGCTTTGCGCAAAGGTTCCCTCCATGCCCAACTTTTTCAGCGTATTCTCGGAGGGGGAGCGCTGGTGCAGCTTGATGGAATGCGAAACGGTGGCGGATCTGAACGATTTGACCACCTCCGACCGTATCCGGGAGTTGATCCGGGTCAACGAGGCCCTGCATGAAAAGCGGTTCTCCCAGGTGGCGGATCAGGTGTGCCAGCGGGGTGCCAGGGCTGTGATGCTGGCAGGCCCCAGCTCCTCCGGAAAGACCACCTCCGCCAACCGTCTGGCGACCCAGCTGCGGGTGCATGGGAAGAAGCCCATTTTGCTGAGCCTGGACGATTACTACATCGACCGGGACAAGATCGCTCCCGGCCCGGATGGCAAGCTGGACTTGGAGCATATCAACACCATCGATACCGCCCAGTTCCGCCAGGATATGGCGGCGCTGCTGTCTGGGGCGGAGGTGGAAATACCCAGCTTCAATTTCCTCACCGGAAAACGGGAGTGGAAGGGGCATAAGCTGCGGCTGTATCCGGATTCCGTCATCATCGTGGAGGGCCTGCACGGCCTGAACCCGGCCATGCTGCCGGAAAACGTGGAGCCCAGCTTGATTTTCCGGATGTATGTCAGCCCATTGCTGCCGCTGAATCTGGACGATCATAACCGGATCCCCACCAGCTATCTGCGGCTGCTGCGGCGGATCGTCCGGGATTACGAGACCCGGGGCTCGTCGGTACAGAAAACCATCTCCATGTGGGACAGCGTCCGCCGGGGGGAGGCAAAGTGGATTTTCCCCTATCAGGAGAACGCGGATGTGATCTTCAATTCCTCCACCCTCTATGAGCTGGCGGTGCTGAAAAAGCACATTTTTCCCCTGCTCACCGCGGTGGAGCCGGAGGATGCCTGCTATGACGAGGTGCGAAACATTGTCAAGGTGCTGAATTTTGTCCAGGAGGCGGATGTGGATGACGAAATCCCGCCCACCAGCCTGGTTCGGGAATTCATCGGCGGAAATACCTTCTATCGGTAATTCTCGGATAACCGGAATGCGGGAAGACGACAAACAAGAAACGACCCGGGGGGCGGCTGCCTCCCGGGATTTTGCTACAGATCCAGGTTATCAAACTTGTTGGAAATGGTGTCAGAGACCTTCCAGGCCACATCCTCCATCTTGTTGGCAGCCTTCGCGGCCAGACGGCGGGTTGGGTTGGTGCGCGGCATCATCAGAACAGCCACGGCACCGGCAGCGGCGCCAATTCCCGCGGTGATCGCCCATCCTTTGACATTCATCCTTCTCCCTCCTTCCATACCTAGTATACCCACAAAGAAATTTTTCATTTGTGGAAGGTTTTTGGCTTTTCAACGGGAAACGGTTGTGATACAATAAAAGAAAATGCATATCGGCTTAACGTAGCAGACAGATAAATTGTAGTTTACCGCGCAGCGGTCTTGGCTCCCCCGTTGGGGGAGCTGGCGCGGCGCAGCCGTGACTGAGAGGGCCCTCTCCGCCCCCATAGGGGGCACCTCTCCCATAGGGAGAGGCAAGGGACTGACCAAGAAACACCAATTTAGCACATTCATACCAGCGGAACGATACCGAGCTGTACCCAAAGGTGTTACGAATAGCACCCAGCCTGGGCACGCATTGTCAGCGGCGACTCGCCGCTAAATTACAATTTGTTGCCCTGCTGATTTAACCCGATAAGCATTTAAGAAAAATAGCGGATAAACGGAGGCGGTTCCATGTCCATCGACAGCTTGCAGGAGAAAATTCGCAAAACCAAGAATCCCACGGTGCTGGAATTGGCAGTGCCGGAGTGCGGCCTGCCTGCCCACATTCGGGAGGAAGCCCCTTCTCCCGCCGCGGCTTACAGCCGGTTCTGCCGGGAGCTGCTGGAGGAGTTGAAGGGGACTGTTCCGGCGGTTCGGGTCAGTTTTTCCGGCTTTGCCCTGCTGGGAGCGGAGGGAATGACGGAGCTGACCGCAGTGCTGAAGCTGGCGGGGCAGCTGGGGTATTACGTCCTTTTGGACCCGCCGGAGATGCTGTCCGCCGCTGCCGCGAAGGACACCGCAAAAGCAGTTTTCGGGGAGGACAGTCTGTTTCCCTGCGATGGTGTGACGGTTTCCGTGTACCTTGGCAGCGATAGTTTGCGGCCCTTCCTGCCTTACTGTGAAAAGGGCAAGGATTTGTTCGTGGTGGCCCGCACCGCCAACCGTTCCGCGCCGGAGCTGCAGGATCTGATGACCGGTTCCCGGCTGGTGCACACCGCTGCCGCAGATTTGGCGGCACGATACGCGGGAGAGAAGCTGGGAAAATTCGGCTATGCCCCGGTGGGACTGCTGGTCAGCGCCGGGGCGGGGGATAGCCTGCGGAATCTCCGGGCGAAATACCCCCGGATGTTCCTGCTGCTGGACGGCTACGACACCCCCAAGGCCAACGGCAAAACCTGCGCGCTGGCGATGAACAAGTATGGCCGTGGCGGCGTGGTCTGTGCCGGTGGGGAAATCTCCGCCGCCTGGGCCGGGGAGGGAACCGATGGAACCGATTACCTGCAACAGGCCAAAAAGGCCGCGCAGCGGATGAAAAAGAACCTGGCCCAATATATTACCATTGTATAAGGAGAAAACCATGCTGAAAGTTTACGGAATGAGAATCTGCCCTGACTGTGTCGCCTGCCGGGAGGCTTTCGATCAAGCGGGAATTGCCTACGAATTTCTGGATTTTGCCGAAGCTACCAAGAATTTGAAGGAATTTTTGAAGCTTCGGGATGCCAGCCCCCTGTTTCGGGAGGCCAAGGAGTTAGGGAATATCGGCATCCCCTGCATCCAGAAAGAGGACGGCAGCTTGACATTGGACTATGCAGAATTTCTCAAAGCGTAAAAATTGGGACGGCGATTGGCCGTCCCAATTTTTAGCGGAAGTTACCGCCCGCACCCTGCCGGGCGCGGCCTTCCACGGTATTCTCCGTTGCGGTGGTGGTGTTATCCTCCAGCGGGCCGTTACCGTGATCGATGGTGGCTTCACTGGTACCGGCAGCGCCGCTTTCGCTGGGGGTACTGGCCGTGGTGGGGGTGCTGGAGGGGTTGGTTGCCTGGGTGCTGGCCCAGTTTTCCTCATTGGTGGGCAGCACGGTGGGCGTGGACGAAGGCGTCATGTTCTGATTGGTGCAGCCGCAGCCGGCCATCAGCGCGGCGGTAAGGACAAGCACCAGGGTGAAAATACCATACTTTTTCATTTTGTTACCTCCAAATCGTTTTGGTGACAAAACTATTATTTCCAGGAACGCCGGGTTTAACCGGGATACCGCTGGAAATTCTGCCATTTTTTCCCCATGGCAGGAGAAGAAGGGGCTGGGAATTCTTTCTTTTCCTGTTGCTTTTTTGAAAAAAAGCATGTATAATGAAAAAACAATCAAAGGGAAGGGGCGTTTTCTCCTATGAAAAAACTCGCTGTTAAGAAAGATGTGGAGTGCATGGCCTGCCTGCAATGTGTCAGAGCCTGCTCCGAGGCATTTTACAAGGAATTTGATGAGGACTTGTCCTGCATCAAGATCGTGGCCAAGGGGAAGGGTGCCGCGCCGAAGACCTGCATCCAGTGCGGCAAGTGTATGCGCACCTGTGAGCACGAGGCCATTACCCAGAATCCCAAGACCGGCGTGTACATGATTAACAAGAAGAAGTGTGTCGGCTGCGGCAAGTGCGCCGAGGCCTGCCCCATGAAGGTTCTCGTCGTGAAGGACGACAAGGCCTCCAAGTGCATCGCCTGCGGCATCTGCGCCAAGGCCTGCCCCATGGAAGTGCTGGAAATCATCGAGAAATAAAAGAATCACCGCATTGGGGCAGCCAAAAAGGGCTGCCCCAATGTTTTCTGGGTAAACCGGTGAAAACCGGCCAAACTACCCTAAAAGGAGGCAGCTATGGAAGAAAAGCAGGAAGAAAACGGAAAAGAAAGGAAACGGGCGATCTGGATTGCCATGGGAATTCTGGGATCGCTGGTACTGGCGGCGGTCATCGGCGGAATCTGCTACTGGAATGCCATGCTCAATCTGATGAAAAGCCCCGCTGAGACGGTACCCACCTTGTCCCAGGAGGAGGTGGAGGCGCTGCTTGGCACCACAGAGGAAGCAGAACCAACCCAGGCACAGGAAACCTGGCCTCAGGTCACGTCGGACGAGAATATCACCAATATCATGCTGGTGGGTCAGAGCTGGCGGGAAGGGGAGGAAAACATGCTCTCGGACACCATGATCCTGTGCTCCATCAACCGCCAGACGAAAACCTTGAGTTTGGTGTCCTTTATGCGGGATCTATACGTGCCCCTGCCCGCCTACGCGGGCCATGGCCCCGGCCGGAATCGAATCAACGTCTGCTATGCCCTGGGCAGCACCTGGACGCGAACCTCCCAGGGCGGCATGGAGATGCTGGCCAAGTGTGTGGAGCAGAATTTTGGCATTCATGTGGATCATACCATTGAAATCGGCTTTGATACCTTCACCAGCATCATCGACGCCATGGGCGGCGTGGAGGTGGAGCTGACCGAGGCGGAGGCGGAATACCTGACGAACCATGTGGGCTATGTGGGGGAAATGCAGCCGGGGTATCAGACGCTGGACGGCACGGAGGCCCTGGCCTATGCCCGGATCCGGAAAATCGACAGCGACCGGCAGCGTACCGCCCGGCAGCGCTCGCTGATTACCTCCCTGCTGGACAAATGCCGGGAAATGGGATTGCGGGAGCTGCATGACCTGGCCACCACCATCCTGCCCATGATTACCACGGATATGACCAACAAGGAGATTACCAATTATATCTGGGAATTTCTGCCCATGGTGAAGGAGATCAAAGTGGCCTCCTTGACCTGTCCGGCGGATAACGAGACGCTGCCCGGCAGTATGTGGGGAAAGACCATTGAGCTGTACGGCTATCCCTCCAGTGTGATCGAATGCAACACCGCGCTGAACGGCCGGTATCTTCGCTACGCGCTGGGAATCAAGGACTGAGAAAACGCCCGAACAGGGCGTTTTTTCTTTCGTTTTTGGAAAAAAGGGAAAAAAGGCTTGTATTATGGACAAGCACGTGGTAGAATAACCGATGTTCCAGTGTGATTGGGTACAGAATAGTCCATCAGGAGGTAATACATGAGCTATCATGGACGTTTTGAAAATCAAAAACAGCCCGGAAAACCCAGGAAAAAGAAGGGCAAGGGGCTGAAGATATTTTTGATCGTACTGGCAGTGCTGCTGGTGCTGATCGCGGCGGTGGCGATCTGGGGCATCTCTTATTACAATAAGATGATGAACAAGATGAACATCGTCACCCTGCCGAAAAATACTTACTCCCATACAGAGGCGACTACCGCGCCTACGGAAACGGAGCAGACAGAAGCCACGGAGGAAACGGAAGCCACCACGGTGGAGACTACCAGACCGCCCATGTCCGCTGACGATATCGTCAACATCCTGGTGGTCGGCCAGGCGGCCCGAGAGGGAGAGGAGTCCCACATGGCGGATACCTCCATTGTGGTTTCCCTCAATACCTATACCGGAGAGGTGACCCTGTTCTCCATTTTGCGGGACACCCTGGTCAGACCGCCAGATTACCGGGATACCAACGGCAGAAACCATTCCTGCAGCCCCATTAAGTTTACCACAGTCTACAACCTGGGCTATACCTGGGGCGGCAAGGAAAACGGCACGGTGGATGCCATGGCCTTTACCAACGCCACGCTGCTGACGAATTTTGGCGTTGAGGTGGACTACAACATCGAAATCAGCTTTGAAAGCTTCATTAAGCTGATCGACTTCATGGGTGGTGTGGATATTGAGCTGACCGAGGCGGAGGCGAAGTATCTGAACGATGACGATGTGTGGGTGACCTACGATGTGGAGCCTGGTATGCAGCATTTGGACGGCATGGCGGCGTTGTGCTACGCCCGGATGCGCAAAGCCGAGGGGGACAGTGACAGCGACATCAAGCGAACCGGCCGCCAGCGTCAGCTGATCGAGGCGCTGCTGGGCAAGATTCGGAATCTGAGCATTCCGGAGCTGCAAGATGTGGCGGATGAGCTGCTGCCGTTGATTACCACCACCATGACCCCGAGCGACATTGCAAATCTGCTGCTGAAGGCCCTGCCCCTGGTGAAGGATTTGCAGATAAACAGCCATACCATTCCCATGGAAACCACCTATTGGGGCGGCTATAAGGACATTTACGGCGACGGCTTTGAGCACAGCATTCTGGAATTTGACGCGGGTCAAAACAAGAAGCTGATCCGGGCCATCACCGAGGCCGAGGGCTGATCCAAATGCTTCCTTTCTTTCCCCGCTGCTTCGGCAGCGGGGTTTTGCTTTCCGAAGAAAAGCTTGTATTTTCGGGGAGGGCGTGGTAAAATATGCGAAATGTGGAAACGCGCATGGAGCCGGACGGAGGAATATTATGCGTTATCAAGGACGGTTTGAAGGCCAAAAGCGGCCAAAGAAATCCGGAAAACGGATGAGCAACGGCTTGAAAATTTTTCTGATCGTTTTGGCGGTGCTGTTGGTGCTGATCGCGGCGGTGGCGATCTGGGGCATCTCTTATTACAATAAGATGATGAACAAAATGAACATCATCACCCTGCCCGAGGATACCTATGTTTACACCGAGGAGACCACAGCGCCGGCACAGGAGGAACCGGCAGAAGTAACGGAAGCCACAGAGGCAACCACCGTGGAGACCACCCGTCCTCCCATGACGGCCGATGACATTGTCAATATCCTGGTTGTGGGACAGGCATACCGGGAGGGGGAGGAAAGCCGCCTGGCGGATACCAACATTGTGGTGTCCATCAACACCTATACCGGCAAGGTCACCCTATTCTCCGTCCTGCGGGATACCTATTTGAAATTACCGGATTATATGGGAAAAACCTGCGGCAAGACAAAGTACAATTTCTGCTACAATCTGGGCTACAGCTGGAACGGCATCGTCGGCGCCATGGAAATGAGCAATATCTGCCTCAAGGACAATTTCGGCATCGAGATCGATTACGATATCGAGATCAATTTCGACAGCTTTATCAAGGTCATCGACTATCTTGGCGGTGTGGATATTGCGTTGACCGAGGCGGAGGCAAAGTACCTGAACGATGACGATGTTTGGGTGAAATACGATGTAGAGCCTGGTATGCAGCACCTGGACGGTATGGCGGCCCTGTGCTACGCCCGGATGCGGAAAGCCGAAGGCGACAGTGACAGCGACATCAAGCGCACCGCCCGCCAGCGCCAGCTGATCGAGGTTCTTCTGAATAAGGTGCGGAATCTGAGCCTCAGCGAACTGGAGGGCGTGGCGGATACCCTGCTGCCGCTGATTACCACCACCATGAAGCCGGGAGATATCGCGAGCCTCTTGGTGAAGGTCGCGCCTTTGATCAGCAAATTGGAGATCGAAAGCCATACCATCCCCATTGAGAACGAGTCCCTGGAGGGCAGCCGCTGGGGCGATTTGATCGACATTTACGAGGATGGCATCATGGACAGCGTGATCCTGTTTGACATGGGCAAGAACAAGCAGTTCATCCGGGCCATTACCGAGGCCGAGGGCGTCAACTAATCCATATCCTGCACCCCGCTGCTTCGGCAGCGGGGATTTGCATCGTAACACAAAATTCATGGTGGAATAATTGCATATTCCCGGGGAATATGTTATACTATTCTCAACTATACACCCGGAGGCGTTTATGACGGAATTAACGGATTTTCAGCGGAAATTGTCCGCTTTGCTGCCCCAGCTGCAATTGTGCTTTTTCGAACCCATGGCCCGGCACACTTCCTTCCGCATTGGCGGAGGCGCGGAGGTGATGGCCTTCCCGAAAAACAGGGAGGAATTGTCCCAATTGCTGAAAACGTCCGCTTTATTGGACTGTAAACCTGCTATCCTGGGTGCCGGAACCAATGTGCTGGCCCCGGACGAGGGAGTGCCCGGCTTGGTGATCTGCTTGAAGGACTGCCTGGACGGTATGGAGCAGCTGGCGGGAGACCGCATCCGCTGCATGGCGGGGGTGACCATGGCCCGGGCGGCGGTGTTCGCCGCGAACCAGGGCTTGACCGGATTGGAATTTGCCCACGGCATCCCCGGGACGGTGGGCGGCGGCGTTTACATGAACGCGGGAGCCTACGGCGGGGAGATTGGCCAGATTTGTACGGCAGTGGAGGTCATGGACGCGAAGGGCGATACCCATATCCGAACGCGGGAGGAGATGCATTTTTCCTACCGGCACAGCGTGCTGGAGAATTCCGGGCAGATTGTGGTCAGCGCGGAATTTCAGCTGGCCCCCGGGGACACGGAGGCAATCTGGAGCCGCATGAAGGAGCTGATTGCCAAACGCACGGCTTCTCAGCCACTGAACCTGCCCTCCGCAGGCTCGGCCTTTAAGCGTCCGACAGGGGGCTATGCCGCCGCGCTGATCGAACAGGCGGGCTTGAAGGGCTACCGGGTAGGAGACGCGGCCATTTCGGAAAAGCACGCGGGCTTCGCGGTGAATCTGGGTAGCGCCACCGCCGGGGAGGTAAAGCAGCTGCTGCGTCAAGTGTCCGAGAAGGTCTACGAACATTCCGGCATCCGTCTGGAGCCAGAGGTTCGGATCTGGTAGAAATTATAGTAGGGCGGGCTGCCTCAGCCCGCCGCAAAGCCGCCAGCGCCCCAAAACGGCGGCTTGAGGGGCAAGCCCGGCGGCTTGAGGGCAAGCCCGGCGGCTTGAGGGCAAGCCGCCCTACAGACTGTTCACAGAAAAAGGTGTTTCTATGTCGATTTCCTTTTCCGCCGCCGCGAAGGCGGAGGTGTGCCGGGAGCTGCCCCAGAAGCGCTGCTGCGCCCGGGCAGAGTGCTTTGGCATTTTGCTGTACGGCAACAGCTTCCAAAGCAGCGGTATCAAGCTGATTACGGAAAGCCGGGAATTTGCCTGTATCCTGCCCAAGCTTTTCAAAAAAGCCTTTGACCTGGAATTTGACAGCTATCCCAGTGTGGCAGCACCGGGCAAGCTGATTTTTCAGATTTGGGACAAGGAAAAAATTGCCCGGGTGATGGACAGCTTTGGCTTTGACAGCCGTCAGACGCTGGCGCTTCACGTCAACCTGCCGGTGGTGGAGGAGGAGTGCTGCAAGGCCTCCTTCCTCCGGGGCGCGTTCCTGTCCGGAGGCAGCGTGACAGATCCGGGGAAGGGCTATCATATGGAGCTGACCACCACCCACCAAAGCGTAGCTCGGGAAACGGACGCCCTCATGCGGGAGACCCTGGGCTTTGCGCCCAAAACCGCAGTACGGGGCGGGGGACAGGTGCTGTACTTCAAGCAAAGTGAGCAGATTTCCGACTTTTTGACCTACCTGGGCGCGCCGGTGGCCGCCATGGGGATCATGGAGGCCCGGCTGGAAAAAGAGCTGAACAACAAGGTCAACCGCCGCTGCAACTGTGACGATGCCAACATCACCAAGGTGGTGGAGGCGGCGCAGGAGCAGCTGGCAGCCATCCGCATGCTGCGGGAGGCGGGAGCACTGGAGCAGCTGCCAGGGAAGCTGAAGCAGGCGGCGGATGCCCGGGAGAAGAACCCTTCCGCGTCGCTGTCGGAGCTGGCGGCCATGATGGAGCCGCCCATTACCAAGCCCGCCATGAACAACCGGATGAAGAAGCTGGTGATGCTGGCAAAGGAGAGCGCCAAATGAGTTTTGTACACCTGCATTTACATACGGAATACAGTCTGCTGGATGGCGCCTGCCGGATCGACGGCTTGATGGATCGGGTGAAGGAGCTGGGCCAGACCGCCGTGGCCATCACCGACCACGGGGTGATGTATGGCTGTATCGATTTTTACAAAGCCGCCAAGGCAGCGGGCGTCAAGCCCATCATCGGCTGCGAGGTGTATGTGGCCCGCCGTGGGATGTCCGACCGGGTTCATGGGATCGACAATGACCCCTACCACCTGGTGCTGCTGTGCGAGAACCGGAAGGGCTACGAAAACCTGTGCTATCTGGTTTCCGAGGCCTTTATCCACGGCTTTTACGGCAAGCCCCGGATCGACCTAAAGCTTCTGGAGCAATACCATGAGGGGTTGATTGCCCTGTCCGCCTGCCTGGCGGGAGCGGTGCCCCAGTATCTGATGGCGGAGGATTACGCCGGCGCGAAGGAATACGCGCTGAAGCTGGCCGCCATATTTGGCGAGGGCAATTTTTATCTGGAACTACAGGATCACGGCATCGACGAGCAGCGCCCGGTAAACCAGGGGGTTTTGCGTCTGGCCCGGGAAACGGGGCTGCCCCTGGTGGTCACCAACGATGCTCATTATCTGCGCAGAGAGGATGCCCAGATGCAGGATGTGCTGCTGTGCATCCAGACCGGAAAAACCGTGGACGATCAGAACCGGATGAAATTTCAAACCGAGGAGTTCTACGTCAAAAGCGAGGAAGAACTGCGCACCCTGTTTCCCGGCCAGGACGAGGCTTTTGAAAATACGGGGAAAATCGCCGACCGCTGCAACCTGGAATTTACCTTCCATGAATATCACCTTCCCTCCTTCCCGGTGCCGGAGGGCTATACCAATGAAAGCTATTTCCGGGAGCTGTGCGAAAAGGGATTCCGGGAGCGCTATTGCAATCCGCCCCAATCCTACCGGGAACGGCTGGAATACGAGATCGGCGTTATCAGCCGCATGGGCTATGTGAATTACTATTTGATCGTCTGGGACTTTATCCGCTATGCCAAGGAGCAGGGAATTCCCGTTGGCCCCGGCCGTGGCTCCGGCGCGGCATCCATCGTGGCCTATTGCATGCACATCACGGAAGTGGATCCCATGAAATACGGCTTGATCTTCGAGCGGTTCTTAAATCCCGAGCGGGTGAGTATGCCGGATTTTGATACGGATTTTTGCCAGGAGCGCCGCCCGGAAGTCATTGAGTACGTCATGCGCAAGTACGGCACCGACCACGTGGCCCAGATTGCCACCTTCGGCACCATGGCTGCCCGGGGCGCCATCCGGGACGTGGGCCGGGCGCTGAATTTCAGCTACGCGGAGACGGACGTGGTGGCAAAGCTGGTTCCCGGCACGCCCCATATTACCCTAAAGGAGGCTTTGGAGGTTAGTCCCAAGCTGAAGGAAATGTACGAGGGCGATGAGCGGGTGAAAAAGCTGATTGACACCGCCCGGAGCTTGGAGGGGATGCCCCGGAATTCCTCCACCCACGCCGCGGGCGTGGTGATCACTGCCGACCCGGTGTATACCTATGTGCCTCTGTCCCGGAATGACGACACCATTGTCACCCAGTATACCATGACCACCATCGAGGAGCTGGGACTGCTGAAAATGGACTTTTTAGGCCTGCGGAACCTGACGGTGATCCGGGACGCGGAGGAGCAGATTCAAAAGCTCGTCCCAGCCTTTTCCATCAACAGCATCCCGGATGACGACCCCGCGACCTTCCAAATGCTCACCGAGGGCAAAACCCAGGGCGTATTCCAGCTGGAATCGGCGGGCATGACGGGCGTCTGCGTCAGCATGAAGGCCAGCTCCATCGAGGACATCACCGCCATTGTGGCGCTGTACCGGCCCGGCCCCATGGATTCCATCCCCACCTTCATTGCCAACAAGCTGGATTCCCGGAAGGTCACCTACAAAACGCCCCTGCTGGAGCCGATTCTGAAGGTCACCTACGGCTGTATTGTCTACCAGGAGCAGGTCATTGAGATTTTTCGAACCCTGGGCGGGTATACCATGGGACAGGCGGACAACATCCGCCGGGCCATTTCCAAGAAGAAAATGAAGGTCATCGAAGCCGAGCGGAAGG